>JAKAPB010000502.1 GCA_021823045.1 Actinomycetes bacterium
CGACTCTGAAAAGAGGGCCTTGGTCATCCAGGCCATCGGGCGACGAGACTTTCCAGCGATTCCCGAGCGGATAGTAGATCGGGAATCGATCGACAGAATTCTCGTCGACGCAAAAAGGGATCGTTTAGTCTGGAGGGGATTCTCCCCGCCTGTCAGAAGAGAACTCTTTGAAAAGGTAGCTGAAACCCTCGAGGCTAAGAGGCCGGACCTGATCGCCGTCATGGCAATTGAGGCCAAGAAGCCCGTCATTGAGGGCAACGTCGAGGTCTCGGAGGCGGTCGATTATGCACGTTATTACGGAGAAGAGTTCCCAGATGAAGAGGACTTAGACGGTGCAGGCCTCGAACCATTAGGCATCGTTGTCGTCGCTCCACCGTGGAACTTTCCGCTAGCCATCCCAGCCAGCGGGATACTAGCTGCGTTGGCCGCCGGGAATTCGGTCATCGTCAAGCCAGCTCCGCAGGTCCCAACTTCCGCCTACATGCTTTGCGAGGCACTTTGGAGTTCCGGGATACCGAAGGAAGCGCTGCGATTTGTGGACTGTCAGGAGGAGATAGCCGGAGAGCGGCTCATCTCGCACCCAGATGTGTCGGCGATAGTCCTTACTGGGTCGTATCAGACCGCAGAACTCTTCTTCGAGCTCGCACCGAACACTGCGATCTTCGCAGAGACCTCGGGGAAGAACTCGGTAATCGTCGCCGAGGACGCCGACCTCGACCTTGCGGCTTCAGACATAGTCAAATCGGCATTTGGTCACGCAGGACAGAAGTGTTCGGCAGCGAGTCTCGTAATCTGCGTCGGTTCTGTAGCCAGGTCGAAGAGGTTTAAGAGACAACTGATCGACGCTACGATGAGTCTCGTTGTGACGGACTCTGCCCTCCCGAGGTCACAGATGGGTCCGCTTATAGGACCACCGTCTGGGAAACTGCTTCGGGCGCTTGGCGCACCGTCGGAAGGCGAGAGGTGGCTCGTCGAGCCAAAACAGATCGAACAAGAAATGAACCTGTTTACGCCGGGCATACTTGAAGGAGTAAAGGCAGACTCTTTTTTTGCAAGAACCGAATGCTTCGGCCCGGTCCTCGGCTTAATGGAAGCGGAAAGCTTCGAGGAAGCGCTGAGAATCCAGAACGCATCCCCCTACGGCCTGACCGCTGGATTGCACAGTCTCGATCCTGAAACGATCAGCTTTTTCAAAGAACACGTCGAAGCGGGAAACGTCTACATCAATCGTCAAATAACAGGGGCTATTGTTAGACGCCAGCCCTTTGGGGGCTGGAAAATGTCTCATGTTGGTCCCGGGGCCAAAGCTGGTGGGAGTAACTACGCAGCCCAGCTGACCCGCTGGCGAAATATCCGGAACCCGGCTTTGCGCAGTGACGTCGATATTGAGATGGCCTCAATGCTCAGATCACTCTCCAGGGAACTCAACCAGAGTGACCAAGAGTCGCTGCTCGCCGCGGCGATGAGTGACTCGTACTGGTGGGAAAAGGAGTTCTCCTTGTCCCACGATCCGAGCGGATTAATTTTCGAATCGAACATATTCCGATATCGACCACTTCCGCTTTTGGCGATTCGCGTCGGGGGCGAATCCGAAATGCTCTGCGCTGCGAGGACGCTGATCGCTGCAAAAAAGTCAAAGAGTAATGTTTTCGTCAGCGTTTCACCTAATTTCACTCACGACTTGACTGAACAAGGTGCAACAACCCAAGACGACGGGGGCTTCCTTCGCTGGGCGCTCGCCAACAGACCTGCAAGGATCAGGCTGGTATCTGGGGACTACGACGAATTGGTAGCCAAGCTCGGACCGAGCTGCTTCGTCGACACTCGGCCGATGATGCTCAATGGACGGATCGAGCTTCCACGGTACCTCCAGGAGCAGTCAGTCTCCGAGACACTGCACAGATTCGGCAATCTGATAAGAAGGAGTGGATCCACTAAGTAGCTTACATTTTGGGCCTACGCCATAAAAGGGCCTTTAGAACGAGCCCTTTTATGCGAGGAGAAATTCACTTGCGCCTTGCGACGAAGACGGGAATCTTGCGGTCAGTCTTTGTCTGGTACTCGGCGTAAGGAGGGAAGGCCTCGACCGCCCTGCGCCACCAGAGTTCCCTCTCCTCACCTTCAAGTTCTTCGACGTAGGCATCAAAGGGTTCCGGGCCATCTTGAATCATGACCGCCTGGGGGTCTGACACGAGGTTATGATACCAATAAGGATGCTCGGGAGCTCCACCTTTAGAAGCCACAATCGCATATTCACCGTCGTGCTCGACCCGCATTACGGGTGACTTTCTGATCTTTTTGGTCTTATGCCCCCTAGTGGTGAGGACGATAATCTTTAGTCCGGTGTCCCTCAGTGTGTTGGCTTCTATGCCTTTGGAACCCTCGTACTTCTCAACCTGCTCACGAACCCACTGAGCGGGGCTCGGTTCATACTCACCATCTAGTGCCATAACTCAGATCATAGTAAGCAGACCATCGAGAAAAAGGGGTTTACCGTTGCGTTGGAACTAGGAAAAAGGCTGCACACTAGGGAGCAGCAGATCCACGAGCGAAAGTCCTAACGCCCCCAATGTCCCAGAACCTCCGCCGACTCTAGCGATCCTATAGTGGTGAGTCGGCTCGCTCCCTCGGGCTCCCGGTTACGTCCATTCCC
>JAKAPB010000503.1 GCA_021823045.1 Actinomycetes bacterium
CCCACTATGCACCTTGTAAATCCGAGCCGGCAAGACTCCGAAAGCCGCCGTCCAACGTTTGACGCTGATCGTATCTCTCCACCGAGACCAACCTCTCCGAGAAACAACAGTTTTGGATCTACGGGCCTATCGGAAAGCGCCGAAACGATAGCGACAACAACGGCAAGGTCTGCAGCCGGATCTGAAAGCCTTACTCCACCCGCCACAGACAGGAAGACATCTTTGTTTTGTAACTTTATGCCAGCTTTTCGTTCAAGAACGGCAAGGATTAGCAGCAACCTGTTCGCTTCAAAACCGGTGACCACTCTCCTTGCCTGTTCGGAGAAAGTCGGAACAACGAGCGCCTGAACCTCCGTTAGCAACACCCGCCTCCCGTCAAGCGCTGGGAAAACCGAGCTTCCTGCCTGCCCTGGCACGCGATCTAAAAGGTGAAAACCGGTAGCATTTGCAAGATCTGCCAGACCAGAGTTACCCATCTCAAACATTCCCAAATCGCCGACAGGCCCGAATCTGTGTTTGACAACTCGCAAGATTCTTGCTGACGCATCCCTGTCGCCTTCAAAGTATGCGACCGTGTCAACCAGGTGCTCCAAAACTCTCGGGCCAGCCAGACTGCCGTCCTTAGTCACGTGCCCGACAAATATCAGCGCCACGCCTTCCCTCTTGGCAATATCGCTCAACCTTGAAGCGCATTGCCTCACCTGATTGACACTTCCCGCCAAAGACACTACCGAGGCATCGGATACAGTTTGAATCGAATCGATCACGACCACCTTCGGTTTATAGGTGGTCAGTTGCTCCTCGATCTGGGCCAAATCATTTGCCACCAGAATCCCTATGGAACTCCCCTTGCCGCCGAGCCGGTAGATGCGATCTGCAAGCTGGGACTGCGACTCCTCGGCACTTACGTACAGAGATCGAAGATCACGCTTCGACGCGTTGATCAGAAACTGGGTTAGCAGCGTTGACTTCCCTACTCCCGGCTCGCCGCCGACAAGCGTCACTGATCCAGGCACTAACCCACCACCAAACGCCCTGTCCAATTCGCCCGATCCTGTGGGAATGGCATTCAGAGAATGATACCGCGCACCAAGTTCCGCCGAATCCACTACAGATATAGAATTAGCTGCATGACTTCGTCTACCGCTGGGAAGAGCGGCTGGGGCGCTTGGGTGGACTTCCTCTAGAGTGTTCCATTGACTGCATGAGCTGCACCTACCACTCCACTGGAGGTGCCGAGCGCCACAACCGCTGCACAGAAAATGTATTTTGATTGCCGTCATGGCAAACACCATAGAAAATGGATATGACAGCTTAAAGAATCGAGGGGGGCGTCTGCCCCCCTCGGATTCTCCTAATTCGTGAGCATCAAATCTGGTCCACCCCTGAACCGGACCCAGCCAATTCAACGGCAGGAGGAACAAACCCCTCTACAGATCTGAATACTATCTCGCCGTCCTGAGCGTCGACGATCACAGTCTCACCGACTCGGAACTCTTTCCAGAGAAGTCTCTCGGAGAGCTGATCTTCGACCATCCGCTGTATGGCACGCCTCAGGGGCCGAGCACCCAGCGTGGGGTCATAACCTTTTTCGGCCACAAGCTCCTTCGCGACTTGAGTCATCTCAAATCCAATCCCTAAAGACTCAAGATGCAGCTGGATCCTCTTGATCAACATGTCGACAATCTCAGTGACCTCAGCCTTGGAAAGCTCGTGGAAGACAATCACATCGTCGATGCGGTTGAGAAACTCAGGCTTGAAGTGCGCTTTGAGCGCCTCGTTCACCTTCAGCTTCATTCTCTCGTAGGTCACCGCCTCTGAAGTCTGGGCAAATCCGATGCTTGCTTTTCGCAGATCGGCCGATCCCAGGTTGGAGGTCATGATCAGGATGGTGTTCTTGAAATCAACCGTCCTGCCCTGCGAGTCCGTTAGCCTGCCATCCTCGAGTATCTGGAGTAGCGTATTGAACACGTCAGGGTGGGCTTTTTCAATCTCGTCAAAAAGGACAACCGAGAAGGGCTTGCGACGCACGGCCTCGGTCAGCTGACCACCCTCATCGTAGCCAACATATCCAGGGGGAGAACCGACTAGACGAGAAACGGTGTGCTTCTCCATATACTCGCTCATGTCCAGCTGGATCAGTGCCGACTCGTCACCGAACAGGAATTCCGCAAGCGTTTTAGCAAGTTCAGTCTTGCCGACCCCGGTTGGACCCAGGAAAATGAACGACCCGCTGGGCCGCTTCGGATCCTTCAGACCCGCTCTCGTGCGCCTAATGGCACGCGAAAGTGCGGAGATAGCCTCTTGCTGGCCGACAATCCTCTTGTGAAGCTCGTCCTCCATGCGAAGAAGCTTCGCAGTCTCCTCCTCCGTGAGCTTGTAAACCGGAATTCCGGTCCAATTGGCGAGAACTTCCGCGATCACGTCTTCATCGACGATATCGAACAGATCCCTACCCTCGCTTCTCCACACGCCTTCCAGCGAAGCCTTCTGATCCAGCTTCTCTTTCTCCCTAGCGGCAAGCCTTTTCGCCTCGTCGTAAGCCTGCTTCTCCAACGCGCTGTCCTTTTCGCGCCTAATTCGCGCGAGATCCTCATCGATCTGGCGCATCTCAGGCGGCATCGACATCCTTCGAATTCGAAGCCTTGCCCC
>JAKAPB010000504.1 GCA_021823045.1 Actinomycetes bacterium
GTGGTGGTCGGTGCGACCATGGAGGAGGTCGGTTTTGACACCACTCAGCGTCTCGGAGCCATCACCGACATTCTCGCAGATGCTACGAGGGTTATCCCGTCGATCAGGGAATCATCGCTCTTTGAGACAAACTTCGGCTTTCGCCCTGGAACCTCAGATAACCTACCCCTTGTAGGACAGGTAAGTGGGACGATCTGGGCGCACACCGGTCACTTCCGCCACGGCATCCTCGTCTCCCCTTTTACCGCTGACGCTCTGGACAGGGCCATATTTAACGACTCACCACCAGATTGGCTTAAAGAAACTACACCCAATAGGTTCAAGTTAGAAGTTCTCAATTAGGGAAAGGTCGGACAGGGAGGCCTGACTTGTGGGTTAGATCGACCAGCTTCGCCCGGTCGCACCGAGCCTACAAGGAGATATTTTGACAAGAATATTTTGACAAGGAAGCATACAAAGTGGAAAACCCGGCAAAAAAAGCTGACTCCGAGAATGTGACGATCTTGGTCAATGGAGAGGCGAAGTTGGTCAGAGCCGGAACTTCATTGGATGAACTCCTAGACATACTTAACCTTCCCAAAGTGGGGGTTGCAGCGGCGCTGGACGCAGAGGTGGTGCATAGAAGAATGTGGCCGGAGACGATACTTACCGAAGGCCATAAAGTTGAAATCCTGACGATCGCTCAAGGTGGTTAAATTTCAGGTTTATAAGGAGAGCTAGTTGCAAGTCGAACCCCTAAAGCTGGGCTCATACGTCATCAACAATCGTCTCATACTCGGGACGGGAGGGGCGATGAGCCATGAGACAATTGCAGAGTCGATTGCCGCCAGTGGAACAGAGTTGGTGACCGTGGCGATTCGGAGGATTAAGCCCACCGGTTCGGGTCAATCACTCTATGACATGCTCCGAGGGCTAAAGGTCCAAATCCTTCCTAACACTGCTGGTTGCTTCACCGCCAAAGAAGCGATCATCACCGCCGAACTTGCCAGGGAAGCCCTAGAGACCAACGTTGTGAAACTAGAGGTCATCGCGGACGACAAAACTCTCTTGCCTCAGCCTCTAGAGCTAATTGATGCGGCTGAAGAGTTAGTGTCTAGGGGTTTTTTCGTTTTGGCCTATACCAATGATGACCCCATCTTTGGCCGAAATCTGCAATCTGTCGGCGTCAGTGCGGTAATGCCATTAGGTGCCCCCATTGGAACCGGTCTCGGAGTGCGAAATCCACACAACATAGCGCTCATGCGAGAACTCGTTACCATTCCATTGGTTTTAGACGCCGGTATCGGCACTGCCTCGGATGCCGCATTGGCGATGGAGCTTGGATGCGATGCGGTTTTAGCGGCAACCTCGATAACCAGAGCCGACTCTCCTGCGGTCATGGCCAGAGCAATCTCCTTGGCGATAGAAGCTGGGTATCTAGCTCACCGTGCCGGTCGAGTACCAAAGAGGCACCTAGCCTTGGCGTCTACTTCCGATGAAGGAAGGGCTGATCTCTAGCTGACTCGCCCTACCGGATAAATCAGTGGATTTCCCAACCAATGACCTGGTCGCGACTCGTTTCCTGCTCTTAGGCGCTAACTGGTTATCGGAAGGAAATGAAAGTTTCCGCTGGGATTAAGTGCCGACCTCCTTTCATAGTTCCTCTTTATGGTGCAGAAATCACCTTAAAGGCTGGACTAATAAGGGCAAGTAGTTTGCTGCACCGCATACGCTCTGAGCCCTGGTATCTCAGGCCTTGTTGGGCATCAGTTTACCCAGCCCGGCCATTAGGGTTAGGGAGTGACCAATCAACGAAACGGCTAGCTTCACGATTACTTTCGAAGCCAACAAGGGGGTCCGCAATTGTCACTCAGTTCAAAAACTCCACCGGTCGCTCTAACCATTGCCGGTTCGGACTCTTCTGGAGGGGCTGGCATTCAAGCTGATCTGAAAACCTTTGCTGCATTGAAAGTGTACGGAACGAGTGCTATCTCCGCCATCACCGCCCAAAACACCAATGGCGTGGAGAAGGTGCAGATTTTACTACCAGATATCGTCGAAGCTCAGGTGCAAGCCGTCACATCCGACATGTTCGTACGAGCAACCAAGGTCGGCATGCTCGGCAGCTTCGAAAATGTCGCCCTCTTAGCGCGGATGATAGACGAGGGAACAATAGAGAAGGTTGTAGTAGATCCGGTAATGGTAGCCACCTCCGGCGATCGGTTGATGAATCTAGGAGTTGACAAATCCTACATAGAACTAATCCTCCCCAGGACCTTCATATTGACTCCTAACCTCACCGAAGCACAGACCTTGCTCAGGGCAGAAATCTCTTCCGTCGAGCAACTAACCGAAGCTGCATTTACACTATGCTCGATGGGCCCCAAATACGTGCTTCTAAAGGGTGGACACCTCGACTCGAATGAGAGCATCGACATCCTTTGTGATGGGAAAAATGCCCATCAGCTCAAAAGTAGAAAGATTTTCACGGAAAATACCCACGGAACGGGTTGCACCCTTTCGTCTGCCGTAGCCGCTTCGTTGGCCAAGGGTCAGGATGTCTTGACCGCGGTGAAAAATGCGAAAATCTACGTCGCTAAGTCGATTGAAGGCGGATCCCATTGGGCGATAGGCAAAGGGAATGGCCCACTAGACCACTTTGGATGGTCGGT
>JAKAPB010000505.1 GCA_021823045.1 Actinomycetes bacterium
CAAATACGGCTCGTCTAGGTGTTAGGGAGGTTGGGGCGAAGTGGGAACGATCATAACCTTGGTCTTGCTGATTGTCTTCATACTTGCTTTGCTTGGGCACTTGATGAACCTGAAAGACTCCGGCGGCATATTCAAGAAAACCAGACTGAAACACCAACTCGCCGCTGAGGCTGAAAAGGCCGCCGCTCTAAAAGCTGAGAGGGAAGCACGCTTCAAGCAACGATTATCCAAATGGGAAGCTGACATAGACGAACTGTCGCAGGATATAGCTTGGGCAGAGCAGCCAACAACAAATGCAGTCAGCGACCTGATCCTTAAGCCGGGTGAATGTCAGGTGCTAAGCCTCGAAAGGGTCAATCTCTTGGAAACTCGAAGCGTTGGCGGCTACCCCGAGATGACAGTAGTCGATAGTGGCACGCTACAAGTAACTACTCAAAGGATCGTCTTCCAGGGCGAGGCAAAAACCAGCGAATCCCTATTTGCAAAATTGGTCGGGATCCAATACCTAAAAAATGAAATAGTGATATCGGTATCGAACCGACAGAAGGCTACCACAATACAAATGACCCCGGAGGCATTGCCCATAGTGAAGAGACGAATCGAGTTAGCATTGGCCTCTTATAATGGCCGACTCCAGGAACACCTTGCCGATCTCAAAGCCGAAAAAGAGCAACTCGAGAACAACAGACCGAAGCCGGTGAAAGCGTCCTGAAGGACGGTGAAAGCCTATTCTGACCGCTCGGCCTAGCCAGACGAGATAAACAACTTGGCATTGTTCGATGGGGTACTTCGCGTCCAAAGCGTGTATAGGGCACGAACCCAAACTTAGCAAGTCTCTCCCCGCCGAGTGCCGAAGAAGGACCAGCACCAAGCGTGCGCCTTGAGATTTTGAAGCTTGGTTCGCGACTCTCCCTAATGCAGAAGCAGCAATCAGTCGAAAGACAACCACCCCGGCGGAAACAGGCTATAAGCCGTTGGTACTGTCTTCCTCTTCAACCGTCTCAACCGCAACAAGCCTAACGCATACAACCCTCTCGTCTCCCTCAATAAGAAACCACACATTCAGCGGCGGTACTCCACGAGCTGCAACGGTGTTCAATACTCGGAACCTCGTTCCCGCTACGGTCGGATATGACTCGGCATCCCGACCTAGAAGCCACTCAACCGAACTAATCACCTCATCGACCGGAGCCGGTGGTGCTATGCCATTCCTGAGTCTCGCAAGGTCAGCTTCCCACCGAGGATCGTAGACCACATCTCTCACGTTAACTCGCTGACGGATATTCTAGCTCTAGCTCTAGATCAAGTTCCTTGGCGAACTTGATCTGCGTCGCCGTATGTTCCATGGGACTCCTCAGAAACACCGTCGCATAGCGAATGTCTTCATGAAGCTCAGCTGCTCTCCACCCCGTGGAAAGTCTGTGCGAGAGTTCACTCATGGCTAAAGCAGTTTTATCCCCTAATGTATCAATTATTTGAATGACAAGTGCAATTTCATCTGGCGTGAAGAGGTCCAGCTTCGGGTCATCTAACGGTACTAAGCGCTTCTGAACAAACCCTCCAAGTTCCCTGGTCTGGAGTACAGCTCGTCCATCATTTATTAGTCGCTCCTGCTCCGGGAGCAGTTGTCGAGGTGCCGGTCCATGGTCCAGTTTCTGATATACAGCTCCCGTAATCGGAACCCCCAAAGTGGCGTACGCCAAAAAATCTGCGAAGAACAGCACTTTATTAAGGACGGTTGCTCCAAAGTTAATGTTGTTCTCCATTCTCTGAGCAATAAACAGCATTAGCTCGCGAAGTTTGTCGTCTTTATATTCAGGTTCCATTTACGTCTCCTCACCGTCTCCCCTCTCCATCGTATCTGTGCATATACTCAAATGTGCGACATGAGCCAAAACACCTCGGTTCAAGGCATTCGATCTGGCAGGTCTGTACACCACACCATCACATTGCCCACTGGTGACTCCTCCACCTTTATCGCTCCCCCCGTCCTCTGCCGGTAATAAGTTACTTCAAGAAGTCCTAATAGGGCCACGGCACTTTACATGTACGGCGTGCACTCACGGCTCAAACGGCTTTAGGACTTTCATCGCTGGGCTTGTGACTGGCTAGGCGGCATGTGCTGCGATCCGATCTGCTAGTTCTTGCGAGTGCTCATCGAGCATCTTTTGGAATTGCTGCGTCATCTGCTCCGTGGTGCCGCTGATAACGACATTCGGGGCGTAGTTGATCTGCATCGTTGGCGTGCCCGATGCGCCTGTGCGAGGGAGTCCCGCAGGCTGCTGTAGGGACATGCCGCCGCCGCTACTGAGAGGCACGATCATTTCGGGGCCAGCTTCGCCCGCTATCAAGAGGGTTGGACGTGTGACGAGACCGCCCTTAGCGGCGTGGGGAAGGTTGTGCGTTTGGATCGCTCCGCTTGAGTGACCACCTCCACCACCGAAGATCGAGGAGATGAACCCACCCACCGCTGAGGCTGCCTTGGCGATTGCTCCTAAGGCGCTCTGGATGCCGTCAAAGATCGGCTTAATGATCTTCCAGGCCGCCGAGACCGCCGTGTGAATGACCGTCCAGCCGATCTTCCATTCGAGCTTGAAAGCGTCCAGATACCCCTTAGCGAGAGGGCCTAACCAGTGACCGATTGGCC
>JAKAPB010000017.1:0-8990 GCA_021823045.1 Actinomycetes bacterium
ATCTCAAAGATTCCGAGGAGTCAAACCCAAAGGATAAGCGCTAATGGGGACCCTGTTCATGCTCTTGCGGAGCTTCTTGAGCCTCGCTTTGGTTCTTGGGCTAGCCCTATTGATCGCCAGGGCCCTCAAATCCCGGCAAGTTCTAAACCTATCTAAGTCGGCGAACAAGGTGAGTCAGTCTCCCCTGCGTGTCGAAGCAAAGATCCAGACCTCTAAGAACCACCAACTGTTGGTGGTCAATTTTGACGGCCAAAAGCTGCTAGTTGGCCAGGGTCCGGCCGGCATTACATTGATTTCTAAGGCACAAGGTGATGTGTCTTCTCAAGTTCCGCTTTTATCGACCGAAAATAACTCTGAGGTTATGAATCTTTCCGGAGTTAGCTCTCCGGAGGATCTGATACTCAACCAGTGGGGTAAAGGGAAGTTCCTCACTCCGAATCGCGACCTGGCGACGGCAAGGATGTCGTTCTTTCCAGGCCTGAGAGGGATGCTAAAGAACTAGCAGGCCCAGAGCCGGAGCCCCTTTTGGCTTACAGTCAGTTCTCGTTTTTGCCGATCCATTCTTCGTCGACCCTGCTAGGGCTAATTGGTGGAACCACGTCATCGGCGAATCCGACGATCAACCTCAACCTATCTGGAGCATTCACCAAGCCGAGCTCTTCGGTTACGATCATCATCGTCCTGACCCTTCTCTCGGTTGCTCCGAGCCTCTTGGTGATGATGACCGGGTTTGTGCGGGTGTCCGTGGTGCTATCGATAACGAGAAATGCCCTTGGACTTTCCGCTGCCCCATCAAATCAGGTGCTAGCTGGTCTGGCACTATTCATATCTCTTTTTGTCATGGCGCCAACATTGTCCCAAATTGACAAGGTGGCGATCAAGCCCTATATGGCCGGACAGATTAATGCGGTACAGGCCTACGACGCCGGACAGCTGCCTTTGAAGACCTGGATGCTCAAGCAGACTAATACCACCGAACTCGCACTCTTCACCCAAGCTGGGGGTGAGAAACCGGCTATGCCGACCGATGTTAGCCTCTCTGCCCTAATACCTGCATTTGTCCTATCCCAGCTTCGGGCGGCATTCATCATGGGATTTGTCATCTACGTCCCATTTCTAATTATCGACCTCGTCGTTTCTAGTGCGTTGATGTCCTTGGGAATGATGATGCTTCCCCCGACACTGATCTCTTTACCGTTCAAACTGCTGCTATTCATTCTGGTCGACGGCTGGACCCTGATAGCACATTCTTTGTTAGTGAGTTTTAGATGAATAACGCATCAATCATGCAAATTGCTGGTCAGACTATATTCCTTGTGATCAAACTGGCGGGGCCAATGCTTATAGTGGCCCTGGGAGTAGGGATTCTGATTTCGCTATTTCAGACAGTTACCCAGATACAGGAGATGACCCTGACTTTTCTCCCAAAAGTACTGGCGGTGGGAATCGTCATATTTATCTCTGGGAACTGGATGATAGGTCAGCTGGAGGCTTTTACCTACTCCCTGTATAACCAGATCCCGACTCTAATAGCGGGCAGATAAATCGGATGCAACTCCAGTTGAGCGGTCTGGTGGCCTTTCTTTTGGCTTTAGCGCGCTCTACTGGGTTTGTGCTGATGGCGCTGCCCTTTGCTTCTCCGTTAGTACCAAAGACGGTACAGGCCGGGATCGCAGCCGCATTAGCGCTGGGAATGGTGCATGTTGCCTCTTCGGTCCCGCTACCACTCGACTCCTCCGTGGCATTCATAGGCGAACTGATTATCCAGGCATTGACCGGTGCTCTTCTTGGTTTTATGGTTACAGTCTTCGTCAATACCGCACAGAGTGCAGGTTCGGTGCTTGGCCTATTCGGGGGCTTTTCTCCGCCGCCATCTATGGATCCTTTGGGTCTGAATCAGGTGACTGCATTCGGCCAGTTCTACGAATTACTGGCCGTTACCTTGCTCTTCAGCTCGGGGGGAGACGCACTGGTGGTTGGTGGCTTGGTGCGATCGATGGGAACCAACGCAATCATGAATCCGAACCTAGGGCTTGACGTGGTAGTCAAGGGCGTGACGATATTTTTTGGGGCGGCATTTCAGATTGCGGTACCAGTTCTTGCCGTAATGTTCTTGTCTCAGATAGTCCTTGGCGTATTGGTAAAAGTAGCTCCGCAGCTCAATGCTATGATGTTCGCATTCCCGTTGCAGATCCTTTTGTCCTTGGTCCTTATCTTTCTTTCCTTGGCACTTCTGCCGGCGATCCTTTCCGAAGGCCTCCGCTATGCCTTCATCGCTGAGAGGGATTTGGTGGGGGGCTAGTAGATGTCGGAGAGGGACGGGCGTACCGAAAAACCAACCGCTAAGAAGAGAAGCGACGCCAAAAAAAAGGGACAGATAGCGAAGTCGCAAGAGCTCTCGCTGTGGGCGCTGCTACTGCTCTCTTCGTATCTGATACCGATGGTTTTCCAATCCGTTGCACCCAAGATTACCTCGCTTTTTGTCTCTGTGGGGCAGATAAATGCCGATTCTTTGACTCCCCGATTCGCGATGGCCCAGCTGGGAAAGGGATTTGGGGATTTTGCCGATGCGATCGGGATGTTTGGCGCATTCGCAATCGTGCTAGTGCTTGTCATCAACTTCGCTCAGATCGGATTTTCGCTTAACCTCAGTCTGATGATGCCTAAGTTCTCTAAGCTCAAGCCGAGCAGCTACTTCAAGAAGGTCTTCTCGCCAACCGGAATGATGGAGACCGCTAAGTCGGTGCTGAAGATGATAGTAATCCTTTTTGTAGCCTACTTAATCCTCGCTAGCAAGATCAAGGAACTCGCCTCCGGGCAGCTTTCGATGTATGATTCGGTGACCATGGCTACCTCTGGAGCGATGTCGCTGCTAAGGACCGTTTCACTATTCGGACTCATTCTCGGACTCGTTGACTTCGGTCGGCAGAAGCGTATGCTAACCAAGCAGCTAATGATGTCCAAGCAGGAGGTCAAGGACGAGTCGCGTCAATCGGAGGGCGACCCAACGGTAAAGGGTCGCATTAGATCAATGCAACTCAAGCTGGCGAGACGCAGGATGATGACCTCGGTCCGTAAGGCCGACGTTGTGGTTGTCAACCCAACTCACTACGCAATCGCAATCTCCTACGATCCAAAGAGGTCGCCAGCCCCGATTATCGTCGCAAAAGGAGCAGGATTTGTTGCGTTGGCGATCAAAAAAGAGGCCGCTAAGTGGAGCGTACCAGTTGTCAGGGATCCGATTCTCGCAAGGGCGCTTCATCGTTCGTGCGAACTTGGCACCCAGATTCCACCTCAGTTCTTCCTGGCTGTCGCGAAGCTACTTGCATTTGTCTATTCGCTCGGTGGCTCGGCGCGTTACTACGAGACGAGTCACTCCACTAAGCGGGATGACCTCGGGGATATCCCCGATGAGATGCTCGTTTAGTAAGCCAGCATGTCACGATATAAAGCCAGTCACGCAGTTAATAGCGACAGACCACAGGGTAAATATTGGGAAACTATTCAGGGGTCGCCATCTCGCCACCGCGGTGACTTCTTTTGGTGGGAGTAGTGATTTGAGTTGACTTTTGACTGAGTGTCTCGATGGATCGTTTCGTGGCCGAGAGGAGAACTCTTGGCTGCAAGTGGCTACGCTGCAGTCGTCGACGAATTCTTTGCTGCCAGCCGTCATTTCGTGCTTCGGATGAGTACTGGATCGGACTGGAACCTTACTCCCTCCAGATGAGAGCTGCTCGAATTTCTTCCGGCTCATATGCACTGAACCGTCTGTCGAATACACTGGTGCCTTGAGTGGTCGATTATTTCCAGTCGCCCGACCATGATGGTCAGACTGTTGTAATGACCTATTGAACTCGACTCCAAATTGGTCGAAGCCGAGAAGATGTGTCGACGGACCCTCGCTTACCAGTTCTATCGTAGGCAAGTTATTTATTTTCCGAGGTAATTCTTGGCGAGTTTGCTTCAACCATTGGCCTCTCTACGTCGGCCGGCTTAAGTATCGATCTTAAAGTACCGAAAAGGCCTGATATATTCTGTTTGAAGACAGTACCTGGGTTTGATGAGTTTCTTTGCAGCGCGAGTCTCTTCGGGCTTCTCTGCGGGAGTTATAGCGCATTTGGCAATCCGAGGATCGGGGTATGTAGACGGGGGGAGCTGATTTGGAAGTTGAAGGCGAGCTTGCTCGAGACGCTTCGGGGCACCTAGTGAAGAGCCTTCTTGCCAACCTGGCACACCCGCCATTTGCAGATCGTAGATTCTGGAATGCCCAGTTCATGGTGGCCGGGGTCTTTATCGTCCATTTCGCGTTCGACGTTGCTCAAGATCACTCCGCTATATCTGTTCCAGGTTTTGTCTGGATTCTTCTGCTCTTTGTCCCGGTAACCTACGCTGGGACTGTTTTTGGCTTAGTAGGGTCCATTAGCGCTGCGCTAGTCGGTATTGTGGTGCTAGCTCCATCTGAGCTGCTCCTTCCCCACTCATCACTCGAGTTGTGGGGAGCATGGAGCATCCTCGTTACGATCCTAGGTACCTCAATACTCCTCGGCTTGCGCTTCGAACAGGAGCATAGCCTGTCCCGCAAACTGCTAAAAGCGGAGAAGGACCGGGTCGTCGACTACTTCGAGGGCCATCCCCTGTCATGGCAGCACCTTTTCGAGGAGCTGCCATATGGCATCGCATTGGTAGACACAAGAGGATGCATAAGGTATGTGAATAGCCGTCTTGAGAGACTTTCGGGCTATCCACATTCCGCCCTTGTTGACCAAACAGTGGAACTACTGGTGCCACCTACCGCTCGTAGCGGTCACGTCGAGTTACGCGAACGATTTATGGCTGCGTCGATGGTTCGCCAGCACGGGTCCAACTTGAACCTGGCACTTCTTCGCCATGATGACACGGAACTCCCGGTCGATATCGGGCTAGCACCCTTCCCCTTCGAGGAAGAAGTCTGGACCATAGCGATGATTCGAGATGATACTCCTAGGGCAGCTGCCGAGGAGGCTCGGAATGCCGCCGAGCAGTACGCGATAAATGTGGAGACTGTAGCCGGTCAAGAGCTTGCTAGGAGCGAACGGCGCTTTAGGTTGGCCTTTGAGAACAATACCGCTGGAATGGCTATCGCAGATTTAGATGGTCGCATACTAGATGTAAACCGTGCCTACTGCGAGATGCTCGGTTATTCGAAAGAAGAGCTGCTCAAAGTGAGCATTGCGGAAATTACTCACCCCGAAGACCGCTCGTTAACCGCTGAAATGAATCGTCGTCTTCGCTCGGCCGAAGTTGAGCGAACCGACTACTCCAAGCGCTACATTCACAAAGACGGCCATGTGGTATATGGGAAGATCTTGACTGGAATTATCAAGAGCGATGAGCACTCCCCATCGTATCTGGTTGCATCTGTCCGAGATGTAACAGAAGAACGAATGCTAACGACACAACTGTCTCACCAGCACTTGCACGATCCTCTAACCGGTCTACCGAACAGGGTTCTTCTCAAAGACCGGCTAATCAGGGCTTATCACCGGGCACTTCGTGATGACGGAGGAGGAGTGCTGCTACTGCTGGACCTCGACGACTTCAAAGGTGTGAATGACACTCTCGGCCACCAGGTTGGCGACCAGCTCTTGGTGGCAGTCGCAGCTAGACTTAGTGGCTTGGTCCGCTCGACCGACACACTGTACCGTTTTGGCGGCGACGAGTTTATCTTTATTGCAGAGGGTCGTGACAGCGAAGCTGGAGCTGACGAACTCGCAAAACGGCTCTTAGACGTCTTTGTCGAACCGTTCAGGCTGGGTGGATCCCTAGTGGAGCAACGAGCGAGTATTGGCGTGGTTGGCTTCGATATTTCAAACGGCGATGAGTTCGACACTAGACGCATCCAAGATGCCGACACGGCGATGTACGAGGCCAAGCGGCAAGGTAAAGCCAGGTACGTGAAATTTGTTCCTGAACTGAGGGAGCGAACCTCCAGTCGATTCAACTTGGCCCAAGAACTCGGCCATGCTCTGATCTCAGCGGGTCTTTCGATGCACTATCAGCCGATAGTGGATTTGCCGACCGGTCAGTTGGTGGGCTTTGAGGCTTTGATGCGTTGGCAGCATGTCGAGCGGGGTTGGGTGCCACCGGACGTCTTTATCCCGCTAGCTGAACAGAGCGACCTGATCTTGAAACTTGGTGCATTTGCCCTTGAAAGGGCGACCGTCGAAGCGGCATTGTGGCAAAGTATGTCCAACGATGCGGGGACTCCTCCTTATGTAGCGGTCAACCTATCGGCTAGGCAGTTCCACGACCCGGACCTATTGTCGATCATCGAACACTCTCTCGCACTAAGCGGGCTTGCGCCTGAAAGGCTTGTCTTAGAGATCACAGAGAGCGTTGCGCTATCGGACATCGATGTGGCGATAAGTGTGATAGAGCATCTAAAGGCTAAAGGAATCGCACTGGCACTCGATGACTTCGGGACAGGGTACTCATCTCTGTCATATCTCACCAAGCTACACCCGAGAACGATCAAGATTGACCGCAGTTTCGTATCTCCTGTGCATAGCTCTATCCAAGCAGAGCAGTTATTGGAAGCTATGGTCTCGCTATGCCATGCGCTGGATATGACGGTCCTTGCAGAGGGGATCGAAACCGAGGAGCAACTTGAGCTCCTCCGTGACCTAGGTTGCGAGTTCGGCCAAGGGTATCTATTCTCTCCAGCGGTGCCTGCAGATCAGGTGCCAGAGATGGGCGAGCTAGCCCAAGCTAACTGGAAAGCCGATAAACCGACCTCCAGCCGCAGACTAAGATAGAAGGGGTGACGGCGGAAAATATCCGGATCGCTTGCAGGCCTGGCTATGACGAGAAGAATTGCTGAGTTTATGGAGATTGGTCGCATCGGACAGGCAGGTACCATTTGACTTTCCTTTGGGCCAAATGCCTCGTCTGAGCCAGCAGAGAAAACATTCCTTGCGTCAGCTGAGTCTGTAAATTGAAATTTCAGATATTCCTGGTTCAAGGTCCCTTGTTTTGGTGCCGAATAGTACATAGCCGGGAAGGCGAAGGTTGGCTCATTGGACGGGCATTACTGTAACTGGTTGGAAGGATGCCCAAAACAAGCAGACTAGCTTTGGCCGTACCTATCGGCATCGCTTTCATCGTGGTTATGTTGGTGGTCCCGTTGCCAACTATGCTGCTAGACGTCCTTATCAGCATAAATATCGCCTTTGCGTTGATCGTGCTGTCCATGGTATTGAGGGTAAGGGACTCGCTCGAATTCTCCGCCTTTCCCTCTGTTCTGCTAATTGCGACTTTGTTTCGGCTGGCATTAAACGTCAGCGCGACTCGACTTGTCTTGTTGCACGGTTACGCAGGAACGGTTATCCAGAGTTTCGGTAATTTCGTCGTCGGCGGATCCGTCGTAGTGGGATTGATCGTATTTTTGATCCTTTTCGTCATCCAATTCGTCGTCATTACCAATGGCGCTGGGAGGGTGGCGGAGGTCGGTGCAAGGTTTACCTTGGACGCGATGCCTGGAAAGCAGATGGCGATCGACGCCGACTTGAACGCAGGTCACATCGACGAGACCGAAGCGAGAGCAAGACGCCAAAAGATCGCTAAAGAGGCCGACTTTTACGGAGCGATGGATGGTGCCTCGAAGTTTGTCAAAGGTGACGCTATTGCTGCCGTTCTGATCACGATGATCAACCTTATTGGCGGTTTCCTCGTCGGCGTTGTTCAGAGGCACCTCTCCTTGACCCAGGCACTGGACACCTATTCGCTGCTCAGTGTTGGAGATGGGTTGGTCAGCCAGATCCCGGCCCTTCTACTTTCGATCTCCACCGGTTTGATCGTCACAAGGGCTTCCAATGAGGCGGATTTTGGGACCGATCTTCTAAGCCAGCTTCGGCGCCAAAATATCGCCATCCGTATCGCTGGTGGGGCACTCATCGGGTTAGCAATACTTCCTGGCCTTCCGAAGCTCCCATTTATCCTCGTCGGCGGTGTTATTTTCTTTCTCGGAAGAAGGCTTGCGGAAGCTGAGAAGAAGCCCAGAGATGAGATCCTTGAAATCCAAGAGCCGATAGTTCAGTTAGATTCGCCCGAGACAATATTGCCGACCATGCGGGTCGAGCCGATGGAGCTTGAGCTTTCTTTAGACCTTCTAGACGTGGTGGACGCGGCAAGTGGGGGAGACCTCCTTGATCGGGTCAAATCCCTTCGTCGGAAGGTGGCCGCAGAACTAGGCATTCTCCTCCCGGCCGTTCGTACAAGGGATAACCTCCTTTTGAGCCAGGGTGAATACGTGATTAAGGTCTACGAGGTCGAGGCGGCTAGGGGGTACATCCCGCCCGGTCGAATACTCGCGATTGGTGACCGATTGGACTCCATCCCGGGCGAAGCGACCTTTGAGCCGGTCTTTCGCATACCGGCAAAGTGGGTGCCGATTCAGTTTAAAAATCAAGCGCAAGTCAGTGGGGCGACCGTCGTCGATAGGGCGTCAGTTATTACAACACACCTTTCTGAAGTCGTCAAGACACACGCCGGTGAACTCCTGTCTAGGCAGTCACTCAAAGAGATGGTCGATTCCCTGCGCCAATACCAACCCGTGTTGGTCGACGAGATGGCCCAAGCGCAACTCTCACTCGGTGAGCTCCAAAGGGTTCTGAGGGACCTATTGGAAGAGGGACTGGCGGTAAGGGACCTCCCGAGGATCGTCGAAGCCGTTACCGACCGTGCAAAATATTCGAGAGAGGCCGACTTCCTGCTAGAAGGGGCCAGAGAGGCCGTCGGATTTGCTGTTGCCGCCAAGCGGGCGATAGACGGGAAGCTCTTTGTTTTGGTGCTGGAACCAGAGCTGGAGCACCTTTTGGTCAACTCACTACAGAGTATCGACCAGCGGGGAGTGCTACTTCTCGACCCGACAACCTCATATTCGATCAAGGGTTCGGTCAGCGAAGCCAAGGAGCGCGCTAGCGCCGCTTCGGGGGTGGAACCGGTCCTCATAA
>JAKAPB010000017.1:9000-12626 GCA_021823045.1 Actinomycetes bacterium
CTCATAACTACCCCACGTATCAGGACCGCATTGGCCCGGTTGTTGCGTGGACTAGGTGAAAACATATCCGTGGTCTCGTCTTTGGAGATTCCGGTGGGTTTAAAAGTGGAAAGGATAGGGGTGGTCGACGGTGGCAAGACTGCAGAAGTTTACCGGTGACTCCATTGAAGTTCTCCTAGAGGAGATCAGGGAGAAGTTCAGGGGTGACGCCAAGATTGTCTCAGCAACAAGGACGAAGCGTCGTTCGGCCTTCGGCCTCGCCTCTCGTTATCGCTATGAGCTGTTGGTTGAAAGGCTTTCGCAATCCAAAGTTCAGGAACTGCCTACAGGGGCAATGGTCGCTAGCTCAGAGTATGGTGCTCTTGGAGATCTATCTTCCCAGGAAGACCGGGCGGCAGCGGCTTCTCTGCCGGTAGCTCAGTACGCGTCCTTTGCAATTGAACTCCAAAACGCCTATATGTCGGCCAAGGGAATCAAGGCCAAGCCAGAAGTCGGCATGTTCGTCAGATCTGAGGCCGAGGACACTTTGGTTTTATCTTCGACCGCCAAGCGAGGAATGGCTCATCCTTCCAAGGCTTCTGCGGAGGCCAACCCAAGCAGTGCGCCTCGCAATGAGAGGTTAGCTGGATCTGTGAGCGGGGAGCTGCAGGCAACCGGGTCTGAGGACTTTGCTGCTTTAGCCAACTCGGGCAGGGCTGAGATTGCTTCGTTATACACGCCAATGGTAGTGAATAACGAAGGCAAGTGGAGGGTCCCGCGGAGGATATCCGAGCCATCATGGAGGTCACTTGGAGATGGCGCTGCAATTCAACCCGAGGCTAAAAGCAGCTCAGTCATGACCGAAGAGGTCGGGTCATTGGCTCAAGGGACCGGCGGTCACTCTGCGGCAGAACGACGATTTGGCTATCCAAATATGGCTGGCCGCGAAGCAGATACTCGGAATTTGTCTCCTGCCCAATCCCAAAACCTAGAGCTGTTAATAGACCTAACTGATGATTCCAATCTGATCAAGTTCCCTTCTCTACGATCCGATCCGAGCCAACCGCCAATGCGCAATGGATTTGCACGACCATCGCTTGAGGCGGACAGGATTCGCGAGGAACTGAGCGAATTCGTATCCGAACTCCACGATTGGCCGATTATAAATTCCGGCGACGTAGTCATCTTCGTTGGTTCCTCTGAGCAAGGAATGTCAAGTTTTGATACCGTATGCGACATCTATGGCGTCGACGAGGACCGAAGGTTTATTATCGCCGGATCGGGCATCCCGAAGTGGCTTGGCACCGCTTTGCAGCGTGTCACGGCGGCGATCGCTGAAGGACACCGTTCTACGAGAACTTTTGCAATATGGCTCAGCGAAGAAGAAGTCGCCCCGGTGATCGAGAAGCTTGGTAGGCGCACATCCGTTCTTGTTGCTCACCTTGATGCCCTGGAGCGTGGTAAAGCTTTGGGCTTATCCGTCCTTTCACGGGTCGACGCCTTATCAGTGAGTTCGATAGAGTCAGCGGATTGCTTGCTCGAGATTTTCAAGTATGGTCTTCCCGTTTTGGCCCTGGAAGGAGAGAGGTCAACGGACGCGCTTTGGATGCGCATGATCGATCGATATTTAAAGGAGGTCGGTTGAGCCTCAGATTCAAAGCGACGGTTTTGCTGGCCCTAGTGGTCACCTTGCCATCCTTTATCGAATTTTCGAACGGATATTTGAGCATCACTTCCCTGCTGGAGAGGCTCTTAGTCACCCTCGTTGTTGCCTTCGTCGCCGTCGGAGTCCTCTCGGCAGTTATCGCTGCCTACCGTATCGAAAATATTCAGCGTGACCATCTTCGAGCTGAAACTCGTGAGCCTAGAGATCGAGACCTAGGCTAGTGCCACTTGCTCGTAGATCGCAGGCATTCTCATCGAGTGATTTTTCAAGCGGTTAGTAGCGCTAATAGTCTCTTGCACTGGAGGCAGAGGAGTATTACCGATTCTGCCTGTGTCTTGGGGCCTGTCACTCCATTGAAGTTGACATAAACTTCAAGTGGCGGTCGGTGACTCGACCTTTGAATGTGGAGGCGAAGATCAAAGGAAATACGGGCAGCTCAGGCCAGCCCCTGGTCGACGACGATGTGAGTGTTTACCAGGTGAGTGATCGATCAGACCTCGATCTGGTGTCGAGGCTCTCAAAGGAGATCTGGGGCGGAGGTGCCTCCTGTGCGGGTCCGGAGATGGACGTACATCTCTCATATGGCGGCGTGATTATTATCGCAAAGCGGGGAAGTAGGCCAGTCGGTTTCTCATACGCATTCCCAGCGATTGTAAACGGCGAGACGATCTTGTGGTCACACGAGACTGCTTCTTTAGAGCGTGATTCCGGGATTGGATTTGCGATGAAAATATTGCAGAAAAGAATTGCTAAGGATATGGGTTATTCAGCCGTTATGTGGAGTTTCGACCCATTTGTGGCAAGAAATGCCTACTTCAATTTAGCTAAATTGGGGGCAATGATTGTCTCCTACAAGGCCAATGCTTATGGGAAGATCGAAGGAGACCTCCAGAGTTCAAGTTTGCCAACCGATCGCTTTATAGTTCGACTTGACCTCGTTCGAGAGAGTACGGTTTGGAAGTGTCCAACTCCAAGAGAAGTGCTGCTTTTTGACGTGAATGGATCTCCGGTGGTGGCCCCAAGGCCCTTTGGCCTAGCAGGACCCTGCGCCGTTGGAATTCCTAGGTGCTCCTGGGACGAGGTTAGGCTCGATAGCGATCTAGCGATGGCCTGGATTATAGCTTTTAGATCCGTCGCCTCCGATCTACTTGCTAGTGCAATGGTGGCCGTCTCTCTGTGGTCAACAGGGGACCGTCGGATCGCCGGATACCTGTTTTGCGATCCCTCTAATGAGGAGGCTGACAAGTGAAGATCGATCGTGTAGTTCTCCAACGGGTAAAGATGACGATGCGCGAGCCATTTGAGACAAGTTTCGGTATCGAGCTAGTGAAGGAATTCTTTCTAGTGCGCATTTATAGCGATGGCATAATGGGCATTGGCGAGTGTGGAGCTTCAAACGAACCCTTCTATCTCGAAGAGACCAACGCCTCGGTGCACTACGTCTTAAAAGAGTTTCTAATACCCCGGATCTTTAACTTTGACTTCAAGTCTCCCTGGGAGCTTGGGGAGGTCTTCCGGCCGGTGAGGGGGAACTATATGGCTAAATCGGTGCTAGACGCGGCAATTTGGGACCTTTTTGCAAAGAGCGCGGATGCACCGCTATTTCGATACATCGGTGGAACGAGAACACAGATAGAGGTTGGAATTTCTGTTGGTATCCAATCCTCGATTAACGGCCTAGTCGAGAAGGTCAGAGGGTACGTCGATGCTGGCTATAAAAGGGTGAAGGTCAAGATCAAGCCCGGCTATGACTTGAAGCCACTAGGTGCGCTACGAGAGGAGTTTCCCGAACTTCCGCTGATGGCCGACGCTAACAGCGCCTACGGCTTCGAGGATTTGAGCCTTCTGAAGCAACTCGACGACTTCGGTCTTGGTATGATCGAACAGCCGTTGGGCTATGACGACATCTACCAACACAGTCTCCTGGCCAAAGAGATCGCTACTCCGATATGTCTCGACGAGAGCATTCGCAACCTCGGAG
>JAKAPB010000506.1 GCA_021823045.1 Actinomycetes bacterium
GCTGCTGCTCTCTTCCTATCTGATTCCAATGGTCTTCAAGTCCATCGCCCCCAAGATCACTTCGCTTTTTGTCTCAGTGGGCCAGATAAATGCCGACTCGCTAACTCCGCGCTATGCACTTGGTCAGCTGGGAAAGGGCTTCTCGGATTTCGCCACCGCAATCGGAATCTTCGGTGTCTTTGCAACTATCCTCGTCCTAGTCATCAACTTTGCCCAGATAGGGTTTTCCCTCAACCTCAGTCTGCTGATTCCTAAGTTTTCAAAGCTAAAGCCAAGCAGTTACTTCAAGAAGGTATTCTCGCCAACCGGAATGATGGAGACAGGCAAATCGGTCCTGAAGATGCTGGTGATCCTCTTTGTTGCCTATCTAATCCTCGCCAGCAGGATCAAGGAACTATCTTCCGGACAGCTTTCGATTTACGACTCGGTGACCATGGCGACCACCGGAGCGATGTCACTTTTGAGGACCGTGGCACTCTTCGGATTGATCCTTGGGCTAATAGATTTCGGTCGACAAAAACGGATATTGACTAAGAGCTTGATGATGTCCAAGCAGGAGGTCAAGGACGAATCACGGCAATCGGAGGGAGACCCAACGGTAAAGGGTCGTATTCGGTCGATGCAGATAAAACTGGCCAGGCGGAGGATGATGACTTCGGTCAAGAAGGCCGACGTCGTTGTGGTAAACCCAACTCATTACGCAGTGGCCATCTCCTACGACCCAAAGAGGTCTCCTGCTCCGATTATCGTCGCAAAGGGAGCCGGGTTTGTCGCTTTAGCGATCAAAAAGGAGGCCGCTAAGTGGAGCGTGCCGGTCGTCAGGGATCCAATCCTCGCCAGGGCTCTTCATCGCTCGTGCGAACTCGGCACCCAAATCCCCCCTCAGTTCTTCTTGGCTGTCGCCAAGCTACTGGCCTTTGTCTATTCGCTAGGTGGCTCGGCGCGATACTACGAGACGAGCCACTCGACCAAGAGGGATGACCTCGGAGATCTACCTGATGAAGTACTGGTCTAGCCCGCTAGCGTCGCTTGAACCAGGACGCCCGGAGTAAATTGCCACGCTCAAAGAGACCATTCAAAGCTGTGAGGCCGGGGTTTCAAGTCGAGCTAGCCATCGGCAATTTCGGATAGCCAAGCGACCCCAGCGCTGTTCGTCTGGTTGGCTCAGAGTCTTGATTTCATCATGGACCACCGTGGGTGGAAAAGTATTTCACTTCTTCATCTGCACCGACTAAGTTGCGGACCGATCCCAGTCTCGGCTGATGCGGAGTTATTCAAGTGGTTGTGTTATGGTACCGAAGATACAACTAGTTTTATTCAGGATGCGGCGGCCCCTTGTCGATCTGTCTTGGGGTTAGGCAATGCGTGCCACTAATGGGAAGTGATGTCGCAGTCGCCCCTCGGTGGGTAAGTGGAAGTGGGGGTCGTGAAAACAGGGGGGGAAACTGAAAGAGACCTTTCAGAGAGCCTTGTAAAGCGCCTGGTAAAAAATCTGACCCACCCACCGTTCTCGGACATCAGGTTCTGGAATGCCCAGCTAATGGTGGCCGGGGTGTTTGTCGTACATCTTGTTTTTGATTTTGCCCAGGATCGTTCGGCCCTGTCCGTTCCAGGGTTTGTTTGGATTTTGTTGCTATTTATACCGGTGACGTACGCTGGGACAATTTTCGGCTTGGTCGGTTCATTCGGTGCCGCACTCGTCGGCGTCCTGGTGATGCTCCCGTCGGAAATATTCCTTCAACATTCCAGTTTTGAACTGTGGGGGGCGTGGAGCATTATCGCAACGGTCCTGTTGACCTCGGTGCTTCTCGGCTACCGATTCGAACAGGAACGCAGCCTCGGGCGTAGGCTCATTGAGGCGGAAAGTGATCGAATTGTCGACTACTTCGAGGGCCATCCACTTTCCTGGCAGCGTCTCTTTGAAGAACTCCCCTACGGTATTGCCCTCATCGATCAAAGGGGGGTTATCCGATACGCCAACGATCGTTTAGTGGCACTCTCTGGATATCCCCACGAAGAACTCGTCGATCGGAGCGTCGAAGCTCTGGTACCACCGGCGGCAAGAGCGACCCATGTCAAACTGCGGGAGCGCTTTGTGGCCGCTTCGATGGGTAGGTCACATGGGATGGGATTAAACCTGACACTCCTCCGAAGCGACTCAAGTGAACTTCCCGTCGATATCGGACTCGCACCCTTCCCTTTCGAGGATGAAGTCTGGACCGTAGCGATGATTCGCGACGATACTCCGAGGGCTCTTGCCGAAAAGGCACGCAGTGCGGCAGAGCAATACGCATTAGATGTGGAAACCATGGCTGGCCAAGAGCTAGCTAGGAGCGAACGACGCTTTCGGTTGGCTTTCGAAAACAATACCGCTGGAATGGCTATTGCAGATGTGGATGGTCGCCTGTTAGACGCAAATCGCACCTACTGCGAGATGCTCGGTTATTCAAAAGACGAGTTGCTCAAATTTCACATTGTGGATATTACCCATCCCGAAGACCGTTCGTTGAGCAAGGAGATGAATCGCCGTCTGGTGTCAGAGGAAGTAGATAGGGCGAAATACTCCAAGCGGTATATTCACAAAGACGGTCATGTGGTCTATGGAGAGATCCTGACTGGAATTATCAAGAGCGACGATCAC
>JAKAPB010000507.1 GCA_021823045.1 Actinomycetes bacterium
GGTGTCGCCTCTATCTTCTCGATCAAATCGCAGTTGAGCACTAATTCTTGACCTGAAAGGCGTGTCACCAGAACCATCGCCCGTCCTCCAGTCACCTTCACCTTGGGTTATCGGCACGCTCGATGCAATCCCTAAGGATTAACTCATCGATATCAATCATCTAAAACTTCCGGGCTCCACTGACACAGCCCTGTCGCAAAGCAACTTTGCGGCGGAGCAAGTAACTCCAGGTCGCAGAGGAAAACGTCAGGCTCGCATCTTAAATAGAACCTCGATTCAATCGGTGCCAAAGGTCAAAACCTGAAACAAAGATAAAAGAAATATCCAATTCTGTGACCTTGTCGCTGGTTAACTGCCTTTTGGCCAAGAACAAGACAAGGCTTAACACGACATTTCGAGGTCAAAATGATCTAGAAGGTCCTGACCTAAAGTGCGATACCCATTTCGAACCAGATGACTACCAAGGGCCGTCGGCCACGCCGAATCATTCTGCCAATGGCCGATTATCGGGCCCAACCAAACAGAGGGAGCGACACCTTGGCGTCGGATCTACAAGCGATCATTATTCATCATGGACCGAAAGCTCGAGGTTTATGTTCCTACAGTGCGCGACTTAAGCCTATGTTTAGCCAGTTGCCAGTGGAAATAAAGAAGACCTCAAGGAAGGTAGTAGGGGTGGCAAGCTAGATATTCATTGAAGATCCGGAGCAATCGGTAATCGATAACCACGAACAGGTTGTAGATAACTAAACCGACACTATTTTCATTTGGGATTTTCATTTGGGATTTTCATTTGGGGCCAGGGCCAACAGGGATAGTATTCGAAACTAGCCACCACTCGCTTGTGCATCTAATCACCGATCGTCGACCCTTCGGGAAACTAGGTAATCCAAATTTAGTTTTATCTATATCGACCGATAAAACCTACCGGCGGATTGAAGCTGCATCGACGACATGCTCGGGTTTCTTCGGCTCATTCAGGTGAGTCAGACAAAAATCCGCTTTCTGTGAAACTTCTACTCAAGGATTCAGCAACTCCTTCCGAAGTTTACCTTGAGCACGGATAGCTCGAGGATTGGGTGAAGGAACAGCCCAGTGGAAACGGCTAGGAAACTAGTTGGCCTCAAACTAGAAGGTGCTACAGAGATGTCGAATTTGGCGATTCAGAGCCTACAATTTGCCCTAGACGGCTTGTCGGTGCGGCAGAAGGCGATTGCGAACGATGTCGCAAACCTCAACACCCCGGGCTACACCGCTACGCAGGTCTCCTTTGAAACCTCCCTCCAGCAGGCACTAGCGAGTCAAACTCCAACCGCCACCCCCTCGATAACGGTCAGCAAGTCGACCAATACCCCTGGACTCAATGGCAACAATGTAAGTCTGAATAGTGAATTGGTATCGCTTGAAAACGCCACCATGCAGTACCAAGCTGTGGTCGGAGAACTCAACAACCAGTTCCACTTGATCGCTGGGTCTGCGGGAGGTGTATTCTAATGTCCCTCTTCGGTGCGATTTCAATCGCTGGAACAGGAATCAGTGCCAATCAGACTTGGTTGGACACGATCTCATCGAACATCGCAAACGTCAACGACACCGCAAACCCGGCCAGTCCGATATACCAGGAACAGCAGACCCTGGTAAGTCCATCCCAGAGCCAACCATTTGGCACCCTGGGAACCGGCGTTGCAAACCAGACCGACAGTTTTGTCGGTAGCGGGGTTGCGGTCACCGGGATCGTTACGGACAAGCCCAACGGTCAGCTGACCTACCAACCTCAGAATCCCCTGGCTAACGCCCAAGGTATGGTGAAGACGCCCGGGATCCAATTGAGCGACCAGTTGACCCAACTCGACGTCGCAGAGCGCAGCTATCAGGCGAATGCAGCGGTTATTAATCACGCCAAAGCGGCGTACCAGTCGGTTCTTGGACTAGGAGCGTAAAGAAAAGATGATCCCTGCAATTGGCTCAATCCCTGCGATCTCTACCCAGATCACCAACCTCAATCCCACGACACCCACTAGTACTGTTGGATCGTCGGCGGCAGCTGGTTCAACTGGAGCTTCCTTCGGGAACATGTTGGCCAATGCCGTCGACGCCCTGCAGAACGCCCAACAGGCGTCAAACGTCGCCGCCACTGGTGTCGCAGCGGGAACTGGGTCGATCGGCGATGCGATGATCGCTGCTAGTCAAGCGAGCCTCGACACACAGGTCGCCGTTGCACTAAGAAACGGCGTAGTCAGCTCGATCAGCCAGATAATGGCTACACAGTTCTAGACCTTGGCCCGAGTAGATTAGGAACTCCCAGAGATGTCAATCCAGGACAACATAATCCAGGTCAAGTCTGGCTTTAAGAGGTTCTCGCAGGGCTTTACCCCTGGCCAAAAAGTGACCGTAGTCTTAGTCACCGCACTTTTGGCTATGGGTGGTCTATTCCTCATGCAAATGACCTCGCAGCCGGTCTATTCTCCCTTATTCACCGGTCTTTCTGCGACCGATGCGGCTTCGATCACCCAGAAACTGACCGCTTCCAAAGTCCCCTATCAGTTAGCAAACGGGGGCCAAACGATATTGGTCCCCCAGACCCAGGTCTACCAGGAGCGATTGGACATGGCCCAAGCCGGTCTGCCCGCCAACTCAACC
>JAKAPB010000508.1 GCA_021823045.1 Actinomycetes bacterium
TTTCCCCGACCCACGCGGGAGGTTCATGGAAACCTACCGTCGGTCGTGGTTCCCGCTGGGAAGGGAGATGATCCAGGGCTCCAGGTCCGATAAGCAGGCCGGATCCCTGGTGGGACTGCACTACCACCTCCATCAGGCCGATTACTGGTATGTGTCAAAGGGCAGGGCTCGGGTTGTCCTACACGACCTAAGGGTCGGATCGCCGACCGATGGAAACACCTTTAGTGTCGAGATCGGAGACGAGTTCGAGGTCGGCCTTTTTATCCCGCCGGGGGTAGCGCATGGGTTCTGTGCTATCACCGACATGACCCTGACATACCTAGTCGACGGATACTACAACCCCGCCGATGAACTGGGCGTTTACTACCTCGACCCGGCCATCACGGCCGATTGGGGGGTCGCCGATCCGGTGGTTTCAGAAAGGGACAAGACAAACCCAAAGCGGGACGAAATCCCCGGCCAGCTGCGCCCCCGGCTCGGTCTTAGGAGCTAGCACCGTTTTTTAATGCAGCTAGCCTGCTCGCTAGACCCTACCTCAGAGGATTGTTAGGCCCTCTGAGGCGAGAACAATCCGATCCCAGTTTCGCCACTGCGACTCCCCGGGAATTGTGGGCTCCACCAAGGAGGCTTGCAATTAGAGGCTTAGCGTGTGAGAATTGTTGATGACGTCGATTTCATCGGGGTGATCAAGGTGTCCCACGGAGAACTAAACAACCCTTCCCGAGGAGAACGGCTCGACGATCTTGCTAAGGTGCGCTTGATTAGATCGATGGCCCTCAAAAAGAGGTTGTCATTCTCGCTGTTCCTCCTCCTCGTACTGGTGCTGCTGAAGGACATTTTTCTGCCCGGTCGCGCTATCGTTCCGTCGCTTTCAATACCCGGTGGGTCCCTTTCGATGCTCCCTTCGGCGGTGATGATACTGGCCCTCATTATGGTGCTGCTTTTGCCGTATCTAGGAATGGGACGTTCACCGCACTCACGGTACTACGCCTCAGGGGGCGGCGGCCTGGGATCCCTTTTGGGCGAGGAGAGGTTGGCCCACGAGCTACAAGGGATGATCGACCAGCTCAGGTGGCACCAGGAGATCACCAAAGAGCTAGGGGGTAACGTTCCAAAGGGAGTTCTGTTCGAAGGTCCACCCGGTACCGGCAAGACAATGGCGGCGAGGGCGATTGCTCAGGAGATATCCGTTCCCTTTTTAGTGGCGTCGGCGTCCTCGTTCCAGTCGATGTACTACGGTCAGACGAACCGCAAAATAAGGAGCTTTTTTCGTTCGGTGAGAAAGGCCGCCGACAAGAGCGGCGGGGCGATTGGCTTCATCGACGAAATTGACGCAATCGGGGCCACCAGGTCCTCCATGGGTTCTGGGTCGGTCAGGGAAGGTGTCACCGGAGTTGTAACCGAACTTTTGGTCCAACTACAGAGCTTCGACTCACCCTCGGGACTGCACAAGTTATCCAGTTACCTATCCAACTCTCTACCATCTCCGGTAGTCGCACTTTGGCGGCGACTCTTTCCGGAACTACCCAAAGGAAGGGCGGTCTTTATCGCCGCTACCAACAGGGCCACTGAATTAGACCCGGCATTGGTAAGACCGGGTCGCTTTGACCGAAGGGTCAACTTTGATCTTCCGACGACTAAGAAGAGGGAGCTAATTCTCCTTGGACTGTTGGCAGATCGGCCGGCTTCTAAATCTGCGTTGGCTTCCGTGGCGATGATCTCTTCACAGACCGCAGGGATGAGTCACGCCGGGGTGGCGAGGCTCGTCGAAGAGGCGGCGGGCTTAGCCTGGCGGCGGGGTTCCAAGGTAATCGACGACCGTGATCTTTGGGATGCCTTAGCGACTACCCGTATCGGAATCGCCGAAGGATCTCCCTATCCGCCGGAGCAGCGAATGAGGATAGCGGTGCACGAGTCGGGCCACGCGGTGGCGGGCTGGTACCTTTCCGGCGTTGGTCAGGTCGAGCTTTTATCGATCTACAAGAGGGGCGCCGCCCTTGGCCTCACTGCGCGCATGAACGACAAGGACCAGTTCCTGTTCACCGAGTCCCAGCTGAGGAGCGAGATATCGGTAGCGCTGGCCGGAATGTGTGCAGAGGAGATCCTCCTTGGCGAGGCTTCAAGCGGTGGGGCTTCTGACTTAGAGCGCGCTACTGAGGTTGCGGTGCAAATGGTTGGACGTTTCGGACTGGGTGATTCCCTGATTAGCTTTGCGGTAGTTGGTTCCCTTGGATTGAATGCGGCGACCCTTTCTGATACTGAAGCTAGAAAGCAGGTCGACGCCGTACTAAATAGCGAGCGCAATAGGACTACCGAGCTTTTGATTCAACACCGGGACGATCTGGACAGACTCGTTTGGAGGTTGCTCGCTAAGGAGGAGATGGACCACAAAGAGATTGAGGAGGTGTTGGGGGTCGTCGAACCGAAGAGGGTAGACATCTCAACAGGGAGCGATTTAAAGTTAGATTTGGATTGAGCTAGTTCTTCGACTGAGATCGAATTGAGACAGGCGTTGGGTGAGACGTCGGTTAATTGACGTCGGTCTCAACCGTCGTGTGCGTTGGTATGCTGTGGCCAGATTAGGTTTATACTGCGGGGCTTGTCCGCCTAGCGGATAAGGGCTTAAGGATTAGATCGG
>JAKAPB010000018.1 GCA_021823045.1 Actinomycetes bacterium
GGTACTGCTTACCGACTTCACCCCTCACCCCACAAATACTCGGGCGGCCTGCGCTGCCGTAGCGGAGAAGTATTCGTCACAGGAGCCAATGTTCGGAATCGAACAGGAGTACACCTTCTACCAGAATGGTCGGCCATTGGGTTGGCCCGAGACTGGATACCCGGCCCCGCAAGGCCCTTACTACTGTGGAACCGGCGGCGAGAAGATGGTGGGACGTGAGATCGTCGAGGCTCACACCCAAGCGTGTATGGACGCTGGGATATCCATTGAGGGCACGAACGCAGAAGTGATGATGGCCCAGTGGGAGTTTCAGATTGGAATTCTTCCACCACCGGCGATCGGCGATCAGCTTTGGATGGCGAGATGGCTGTTGATGAGGGTCGCCGAAGACTACGGGGTCGTCGTCAACTGGGATGCCAAGCCAATGCCTGGTGACTGGAATGGCGCCGGGGCACATACTAACTTTTCCACCAAGGCGATGCGCGAGGGTTATGACGCGATTATCGCTGGATGTGAGGCGCTTGGTAAAGAGGTAGAGAAGCACATAAGCAACTATGGCGAAGGTATCGAGAAGAGGTTGACCGGAGCTCACGAGACCGCTCGCTACGACGTCTTCAGTTACGGGGCTTCCGACCGCGGAGCATCTATCAGAATTCCTTGGGCGGTTGAAAAGGCGAAGAAGGGGTGGATCGAAGATCGTCGCCCCAATGCCAACTGTGATCCGTATATAGTTTCACGCTTGATAGTTGAAACGGTCTGCGAAGACGCGGTCGGGCGCTAGTTCGATCCTGCTACCGACGCTGCTAATAAGTCGCTAGCCGCAATGGAGAATATTCTGCCGAGGGAGCCAAATTTTTGGCTCCCTCGGTTTTTTTCGGCGTGATCAGATTCGCAGTTGGTTTCCAGCTGAAAGGCCCCTACTCGCCGATCTGAGAAATCGATTTTGCCTGGCCGATCGGCAGAAGGCTTATCCTGGCGGTGCCCTGGATCTAATCGGCAAGCTAGCAACCAATTACCCGGCCCTTTTGGTCAGGGCGTCAATGTTCATTGGTGATTTCCGCAGGGATCGAAGATAAATGTCCGTTTGTCCGATGGCCCTTGCCGCCTTCGCTCGAAGCTGTCTGAGCGAAAGGCACCCAAGCATCTTTGGACGCCTTTATGGCGTTGACTTAGTCGTAACGGCAGAACTCTCCGATCGCAGCGGTGGTAGCTAACTTAGCGGTAGATCGGTCAATTCTTCATTGCTTCGTCGGAGGTGAAAAATGAGCGACCCCCAGACCTTTTGGCGACGTACATCAACTGATCTGCTTGTCGAAGGAGGTTGTCTGGATCGGTGTCGTCGTTTTGATAGAAAGCAACCCCGATCGAAGCGGATACCTTGAAGAAGGTTTTTGAGTCACTGAGCAAAAACGGCTCTTCGATGCGGGCTATCAGCCGGTTCAGGATCTCCTTGCATTCCGATTTGTCACTAAGACCCGGCAAAAGGCAAACAAACTCGTCGCCACCGATCCTCGCAATGGTGTCAACTTCCCTCAGCTCATTCGTGAGCCGTTTTGAAAGCTCGATGAGGAGCCGATCGCCTTCTGCGTGACCATATAGGTCATTGATCGGTTTGAAGTTGTCCAAGTCCATGTATGCGAGGGCCAATACACTCCCACACCGTCTTGCCTCGGCCATCCGAGAGCTGATCATCTCTACGAGCAGGCTCCGGTTGGCTAAACCGGTGAGGATATCATGGAAGGCCATCTCGGAGAGTTGCTTTTGGTATTGGACCATTTCGGTAATGTCTGAGAAGATACCGGCATAATGATCGATTTCGCCGTAGGTGTTTCGGATCGTAGTGATATGCATTAACGCGGGAAATTCAGATCCATCCTTGCGCCGGTTCCAGATAGTTCCGCTCCAGCGAGACGTCTCCTTGAGTGAACTGTACATTTCTTTAAAGAAGTTCTGGTCGTGGATATCGGAGCTTACAAATCCGGCATTTTTTCCGATCGCTTCACTCCTCGAGTAGCCGGTTATCCGTGTGTAGCCCCCGTTGACCTCTAGGATCGTCGAGTTCTTGTCGGCAATGACGATCCCCTCGCTCGAATTCTCGAATACAGCCGCCGCCCGTTGAAGTACTTTCAGATTCTTATCTTCGTCGGTGATGTCGTTTCCGACGACGACTACGAACTTTACTTGGTTGTCGCTCCCTTTTATGAAGGAACTTCGCCATTCGAAGAGGTGGGTAGAACCATCTCGATGTACCCAGGGAGCGAAAGTGCGGTCGGCCCTACCAGCCTCGATCGCTTCTTTGAACCACTTCACCGCAGCCGGTCGGGATTTTGATGGGAAGAAGTTGAGGTGATAATACGGGCGATCCCTCATGTCTTCAAATTTGACCCCAGTGAACTCTTCTAGGGCCTCGTTGCACTGGATTATGCTGCACTCGGCGTCGAAGACGACCACAATTCCGGGGATCGACTCGATGATCTGCGAAACGAAGGCTTCCTGCCTTGAAATGCTCGCCGTCGCTTCGAAGCGCTCGGTGATGTCGACCCCGGTACAGATGTAGGCGTTAAGTGCCCCGAGGTTATCAAAGTTAGGTATGACGTCGACGGCTAGGAGGCGTTTTTCCCCTCGAGCCGAGTTGATCCAGGCTTCGATACTTTCGCAAAGTCTGGTCCTTGTCGCCCTGGCTAATGCACCTTGGATCTTTTTCCGGTCGCTTCCGTCGGCAAGCAGGCTAAGGGGAAAGCGCTTGCCGATGAGCTGATCTTCGCTCATGGCCAATAATCCACTGACTGCGTGATTGACCATAAGTGTCACACCTAGGGGATCCACTACCGTGATCAGGACCGATGAAGTTCTCAGCAGTCGGTTTCTGCTTTCGTGTTCGGCTGCCAGCAGTTTTTCCGACTGAGAGAGGTCGGTTATATCCGCTAATGTCGTCTCGAAATACTCCACGCCGTCTTGAAGCTTTAGCGTGGTGTAGAACTCAACCTCCTTTTTCTCTCCGGTCTTAGTCCGGTGGGTTGAGGTCAAATGGAGAACTTCGCCGAGTCCGGTGCGCTCGGCTACATCGACAAACACCGAGCGGGTCATGGAAGGGTTGAGGTCGAAAAGCGTTAGGTAATCGAAGTCTTCGGTGGAGTAACCGTACATTGCCATGAAGGCTGGAGAGGGATCGAAAAGCCTTCCGTCGGGGACACTGATTTTTACCTTCTTGGGCGCCTCGAATAACTGACTTCCACCGAAGATTATCGAGTCGGATCGTTCTGCATTTTGTGATGCTGGTCTTGCCATGACGGAGGCTGCTGTTTTAGCGCAGTATTCGATTATCTCTCGCTGATACGGAGTGGGCATTTTGTGATGCTTGTGTGACATCGATATCGTCCCAATGATCTCGGAACGGTTGTTTCGGATCGGTACCGACCAGCAAGACTTGATTCCCAGAGAGGTGGCGAGGTTGCTCAGTTCCGACCACCGCGGATCGAGGAATGTGTTCCCAACGAAGACCGGTCCCTTTGAGAGTACTGCATTCGCACAGGATCCTGATCCGGGTGTAACCTTGATGAGCGACATCGCTCGTTTTGCGGCGGGTGACATCGATGGAGCCTGACTCAGATTTAGCTGGTTGTCCTGATCGAGTAGCATTATGGCGGTGACTGAATCTGCGACGTAAGATTCTGCGGTAAGGCAGATCTGTTCCAATTGTGACGCTGGAGAGGAGTTGCTAAAGCCGATTTGGGTCAACTCCCATGACAGGGAGACCAGTTTTCTCAATTCTTCGGCCGTCAGCTCCGAGAGCCCCTTAGCCTCGTAGTCGGTTTCGTCCCGATCTATCTCATGGGCCGATAGGTTGCGGTCGTTCGGATTCGAAATCCAAAGGCTTTCTTCCAGCATCTGTTTGATCGACTTGTATTGGGGGCCTGCGCCTAAGGAAAGGGCACCCTCAAGCCGCGAAAGGATGAGGTCGATTCGTGGATTAATTAGATATATTAAGGAGTTTCGTAGATCCCCGATCAGCCTCTCGTCGGTCAAGACCTCTGGGTAGCTGGCTACCGACTCTACCCTGGTTGACCAGCGCCTAAGCTTTGCAATTCCGCCGAGACTTGTTTTTGGTCGGTCGCTTTTGTTCTGCCACTCGAAGCTAAGTGCAAAATCGGCTATGTCCCTCCCTGGCATCGGCTTGGCAATTGCATATCCTTGACCGTAATCAGCGCCCATAATGGTGGCGGCTTCGATGAGGGCTTCGGATTCGAGCCCCTCCACTACCACCGATAGGTTTAAATCGTGTGCAAGTGACGTTAGGTGCTCTATTAGTTTAAGCGGGCTTTTTGGATCGGTTGGATTTCTCACCAAGGTCTGGTCTATCTTGACCTCATTGAAGCCTATCTTTTCCAGCCTGCGTAGCGAACTAAACCCGGATCCCAGGTCGTCCTGGGAGAGTTTTATCCCAAAACCCTGCAGAGAGTGCAAGACCTTGGCCGAAATTTCTAATTCGTTGAGTTCCTCCTCTTCGGTTAGCTCAAGTGTTAGTCGAGTGGGGTCGATCCCCGAGTTCTCGATCGACTTGGATATAACCCTCAAATACCTCGGGTCGGAGAATCCTTGCGGCGGAAAGTTTACCGAGACCGACGTTCGGATCCCCATCCCCTCCCAATCTGCCAAGGACTGACAACTTTTAATCAATCCGATCTCGAAAAGGATCAAAAAGTCATCCGGCCCGAGTGCCGCTAGGAAGTCCCCTGGGTATATCAGTCCGGCTGAACCCTCCGGTTTGAGCCGGGCTAGCGCCTCGACCTTGTGGAGCTCTCCCGTTTTCAAGTCGACAATTGGCTGATAGTGCATCTCTACTCGATGGCTGCTTACCAGTCCCCTCATCGCAGTTCGGGTTTCGTAAGATATGGGCTTGGCACGCGCTAGCCGTTCGATAGCAGCACCGATTATCTGCCTTGTCAGCTGGAGGATCTTGAGTCGCGAGCTCTTGGCAAAGTAGCCTGGTAGGTTCGAATACAGCCCGATAAGTCCTTCGATCTTGCCGTCGGAGTTCATTATCGGTACAGCGGCCGTGCACCTTATGCCTAACTGCGAGTACGCCTCTGACCACGGTGCCATTGTCGGATCGCTCTGGATAGCGGCGGAAACCTGAATTTCACCGCTTCGCCAGGCTCGCCCGGCCGGGCCACCCCCTGCGGGCAGGTCCGGTCGGCTAGACGGTGGGGGGATCTTTTTCTCACTAGCGAGACGACTGATTTGGACAAAGGTCTCGCCAGCGACGTGGTCGTATTCCAATTGACCTTCGAGATTGAAGTGCCCGAAATACGCCCCAGCTATCCCTTCGCTCTTTATTAGGGACTCAAGGAGGAGTTTCATCAGGTGTGAAGTGCTGGTGGCCCTCTGGGTGATCTGAGCGAGCTCCTCAATCTCTAAGAATCTCACTTCGTCGTCGTGGCGCTCTGCATCTAAAATGACCAAGATCTGGCTGGCGAATCCGGCTTCGAGTAGCGACGCTGCCCGATTTACAACTTCGGAATCGACCCCATACTTCGATGACGCAGAGCGTAGGATCTCTACGGCTTCGGAGATCATCTTCAAAAGCCAGTCGACCGAGACGCCGACGGAGAGCAGTGTTCGAGTAATTTGCTTCGAAGCTAAGGTAACCGATTCTTCGTCGGAGTTTGAATCGACTAAAAGAGCTATGTACCTCGAAAGCTCGTTTTTCATCATCGATGCTTCGGTCTTATTCAGGTGCGAGACCGTCGTCGGCGATGGCTTTTCACTACGGGTTGATTCGATGTAGCATTCTACGAACTCGTCAATGATCGGAACCAGAGTTTCACCCAATTGACCCGACGAACTGGCCCCACCCCGCTTATGGATGTGGCTCACTGTTCCTCCCCAAAAAGATGCCATGCCGCGGTCGGGCAAAAGGACTCACTACCAAAGTCCCCTGTGGCTCGGCCCGGGCTAAATTCGTGTGACACAACCAAAAGGACACACCATGTAAATAATACGACTTTCAAAATCGCCAGCGGCGCACCGCTGCTATGTGGAAACTGATTCGATTATCGGTTTAACCAAGCCGGTTCTAAAGGGTGGACCTCCTCTTAGCCCCTCATAGGTGATGATGGCTACTTGCCCAAACGAGTTCTATATTCGCCTTCGCAGAAATTTCCCGACTAGGAAACCCGCGTGGCAAGTAGAGGTGGTTGGATTTAATCTTTGGTGATGGCTGTCGGTTGCAACCGGGCCGCCGGTGGCGGGGGGCTCAAGCGCCTCGCCGCAATCCTTTGCTAATCAATCGGTGCAAGGAGTAATTATCGGCGGCCTAAGGGAGATTTTTGATTCCCAGTTTGGCTCATCAAGGAAAAAATGCCCATAGGTCGACACTTGCAATCAAAGTGCTGGTGGCCCAGCTAAGCAATCTGGTGACCTTCCACTATTTGGCAAGCACATACCAGTGCATTCTTTTGACGCTAGGGAAGATCCTGTTCGCGCGCTGCCTCGGCTCCAATTGACTCATGAGAACCGGACTTGTGGCGGCTTTTTCTTAATTTCGACGCCATATCCTTTGTCATATACTTCATTCCGCCCGCCCTTTTAGCGCTATACATCAGCTGGTCGGCCTGCCGGAGAAGAGTATCGGGATCAGTATCGTCGTACTCGTAGAAGGCGACACCGATGGACGCAGAAACCGTTGCCGTCTCGGTCCCGTTGGCAATCTCATATGGCTCTTCGATCCGGTTAATGATCCGGTTAATGATTTTTTCGCATTCAGGTCTATCTTTGAGTTCTAACAAGCAGACGAATTCGTCACCCCCGATCCTCGCTACGGTGTCCACTTCTCGTAGTTCATATTCGAGTCTCCGAGCGACCTCGATTAGCAGGCGGTCGCCTTCGGCGTGCCCGTAGGTGTCATTTACGGGCTTGAAGTTGTCAAGATCCATGTATGCCACTGCGATCACCGAACCAGACCTTCTGGCTTCGGCCATTTTGGTCTTGATCTTGTCGACCAAGAAACTCCTGTTGGCAAGGCCCGTAAGGAGGTCATGAAAGGCCATTTCGGAGAGTTGTTTCTGGTAGCGGATCATTTCAGAGATATCCGAACAGATAGCTACGTAGTGGTCTATTTCACCATGCGAATCCCTTATGGCGGTAATATTCATCAGGACTGGGAATACTTCGCCATCCTTTCTCCGATTCCATACCGTTCCGCTCCAGTGAGAGTCGTCCCTTAGTGAACGGTACATCTCTTCGAAGAATTTGGAATCGTGAATGTCTGATCCCCAAAAGCCCGCATTTTTACCTACACATTCGGCTTTGAAGTAGCCGGAAATGTGCGAAAAGCCCTCGTTGACGTCGGTAATCGTGGAGTCCTTGCCGACGATGATGATCCCTTCGACCGAGTTATCGAATACCGCCGCCGCTCGCCTAAGTTCTCTAGACCTCTTGTCGTCCTCAGTGACATCGACGGCGACACCAATTACATAGCGGATTTTGCCCTGTGCATCGGTAATGTGTGAACTCCGCCATTCCAGGGTCCTTATCGCTCCCGACTTATGCACCCAAGTGGTCGAGGTACGCTCGGGCGCAACTCCCTTGAGGGCGTCTTGAAACCACCTAAGGGCTCCGGGCCTCGCCTGGGGAGGGTAAAAGTTGAGGTGGAAGTTTCGCTTTCCGCGCATCTCATCGAAGGTGTAGCCGCTGAACTCCTCGAGTGCTCGGTTGCACTGTACGATACAGCACTCCTCGTCGAGGACGAGAACTACCGAAGAGAGGGCATCTATTATCTGCGAGACGAAATTCTTTTGCTTCTCAGTCTCCTGCTGGGCCTTGAACCTGTCGGTCATGTCGATAGCGGTGCAGACGAAGGACAAAAGTGAACCCGACGTATCGAAGATTGGTGAAACCCTTAAGGTAAGGTAGTACCGCCTAGCGTCCGATGTTTTGATCCATACGTCGACTGACTTTGACTTTCGATCTGTACTAGCCGAGATAAAGGCGCCTTCTACGGCTTCGCGATCCTTAGCGTTCAAAAGAGCGTCGAAAGGAAACTCTTTTCCTAGCAGTTCTCCTTCACTCGAGCCAGTCATGGTAACGACCGATTCATTGACCATAAGGGTCTTTCGAGTTGGATCCAAAGTCATGGTGAAGAAGGCGGAGGTGTTTAGTATCCGATCCCTGATCATCTGATTACTAGCGAGAATCTGCTCCGATCTAGACCGATCGGAGATGTCTACAATCGTGGTGTCCAGGTATCGACGGCTTTCCTTCTGGGAGACCTCGACGAGCAACTCGACGAGCCTCTCGTATCCTTTGCTAGTGGTGAAGCTTGAAACCAGATGACTCGTTCCGTCGAGTCCGAGTTCTGCCGCCAGCCTCTGGATCGATCTTTCGTCGAAGTCTCTGGAAATGTCCGAGGCGACCAGTCCAGACAATTGCTCCTTGGAGTAACCAAGGAACTCCAGTACCTCATCTGAAACTTCGAATAGCGAACCGTCGGCGATGTCGATACAGAACCTGCTCACCCTCCTGGTATTGGCGAGATTGGCCCATCTCAAGGAGTTTTTCTCGAAAGTTAGCTTTTCTATTAGGCGGCCTATTGCGTTTTGTGCAGCGAGAGTGATGGTCGACAAAAACTCCCTGTGGTAAATATTGGGTAGCTTGTTTTCGCTGCTGGCGATGGCGAACACACCCAACACCCTGTCGAACTGCCCCCTTATCGGAGCGCTCCAGCAGGATACGAGGCCGAGTTCGCTCATCGTATCTCTAATGTCGGCGGCCCTCGGGTCGCTACTATTGCTCGCAATATAGATCGGCTGGTTGCTCAGATAGGAATTTGCCGGTGCGCCAGAAGATGAAAGTGGCAGCTTGACACTCAATGCCGCCTTAGCGGCGGCAGAAAGAGTCGGGGCGTATTCTAGGTTCAACGACCCGCTGGGGTCAGCAATAAAGATCATCGCGGTCGAATTTGCAACCGTCCCTTCGGCTAAGAGACATAGCTTCTCGAGCGCTTCGTCGGGATTTGAATCGTAACCAAGGATCTCGAAAAGGTCACTTTGGACCTCGGCTAATCGGTATAGGTCGCTAGAGGATAGTGACTTCAAAGAGGTGGCGGCGGAATTCCAATCTGCGCTTTGGTAGGGCTCGAAGTCGTGGGGCATTCCGATCTCGCCGGTGTGTGCCCCTGAAATGTAGAGTTCTTTTGCCAGCTCGGACTTAATTTGGTGGTACTGAACGGAGATCCCATAGTTAAGGGCCTCTTCGAGTCTCCCTAACAGGCTGGCAACTTGTGGGCTCGAAAGGTATGTGAGACTGCCGCGTAGCTCCCCGATGGTGCGGGGGTCATTGAGAGCCTCGGGATACTCGGCGAGGAGTTCAGTCTTTTTTGCCCATTGCCTAAGCTTTGCTATCCCGCCAAGGTTGGTTGTCGGTCGCTCGATTGGACTGTGCCAATCGAGGTTTCTCACAAAGGTGGTCAAGTAGCCCCTCGGCATCGGACGTGCGATGGCATAACCCTGGCCGTAATCTGCGCCACATACCGCCGCCGCCTGTAGAAGTGGCTCGGTCTCGAGTCCCTCGACTACAACTGCGATCCCCATGTCGTGGGCCAAGCTAGTGAGGTGTTCCATCAGTTTGATGGTGTTTCTGGGATCGGAAGGATCTCGGACCAGCATCTGGTCGATCTTTACCTCGTCAAAGCCAAATTTTTCCATTCTTTTAAGTGAGCTGAAACCCGAACCTAAGTCGTCTTGTGAAAGCTTTACACCGAGGCCTTTGAGGCCTTTGATGATGTTTTGAACTCCCAGACCTTCGCTCTCGGTAGCACCTTCGGTAACTTCGATGGTGATTTTCGACGGATCGAGTTCACTTCGATCTAACTCATTGGAGATGAAGTTGAGGTATCGAGAATCGAAGAATCCTCCAGCAGCGAGATTAAAGGACACCTCGGTATCGATACCGTGTGCTCGCCAGAACGAGAGGGCCTCTATGCCTTGGAGGAATCCCAATTTGAAGAGCTCGAAAAGATCATCGGCGCCAAAAGCCGATAGAAAATCGTCTGGAATGAGTTGCTTCTCGCTGTGGTCTCGGAGTCGTGCCAATGCTTCAAGTTTGTGCACACGGCCCGTTTTCAGGTCGAGAATTGGTTGGTAAACCATGTCTATTCGGCTTTCGCCGAGCATGCCTTGGAAGATCTTTCGGGTCTCGTTGGACAGTACGCTAGGGGTGCCGAGCCTCGTCCAGGTGGCACTTACTTGCTGCCTGACGAACTCCAAGAGGCGCTGTATTGAGGGAGCCCCGAAGTATCCGGGCCAGCAAGAGTAGATACCAATGAGGGCGAGGGGGTCTCCTTGGACATCAGTGATGGGAAGCTGTGCGAGACTCCTGACCCCAAATGAGTTGCAAGCCTCGGCCCAGGGAGCCATGGAAGGGTCCGTCTTGATCGAAGGTGAATACTGGACTTCGTCGGACCTCCACGCCCTTCCGGCCGGGCCGAGCCCGGTAACCGATCCCGAGAGCTTTGATACCGGTGCAAGCTGCCCGTTGTCGGAGAATTCCCGCAGCAGTTCGAACGATTCGCCTTCGATATATTCGTATTTAAACTCGTCATCGCTGTCGAAGCGACCAAAGTAAGCCCCGGTAATTCCGTCGAGACCACACATGGCCCTAAGCACCTGCTGAATTAGGTCGGAGGGGGTAGAAGACTTATTGGTTATCTGGCTAAGTTCTGCCAGGAATGCGACGTGAGATTTTTCGCGCTGACTCTCAAAGTCCAGTACGAACTTCATCTGTCGGTTGAGCAAGACCTCCAAATTTGCGCACTGGAGGGCCAATTCATGTTCCTCAAATTTCCCCTCCATCTCCCCTCGGTATGTCTCGACCACTAGCGGGATGAGTTCTACCATCCAGCCAAAGGGGATTCCGGTCATGACATGAGCACGAGCCATTGCATTGGTCCTCGAAGTCACCGCCCGTTCGTCAAGCTCGGGAGCGAAAAGTAGGCTCAGTAACCCCTTCATCTGCTCTTTGATGTTTTCTATCTCTTGTTCACTTAGATAGCAGGAGATCCAGTGGCACGCCTCGCCAGATATCTCGGACGAGAAATAGAGAGCTACGAACTTCTCAGCAATCCGCTGATTTTGGCTAAGTTGAGATGAGTTACCCTCGGGTTCCCCGCTCGATGGCCTCCTCGAATTGATCATCGAGCGTGACTTCCTGTGAGTAGTTCAAATGACGATCTCGTATTGTTGCCGATTCTCCAGGTAACAAGTGGAGAAATATCTGAGGAGGAAAGCGGATTTGAGCCCATTGTCTTGGTTGGATTCTCCCCTCTTGCACGGGCTTACAGACCTGTTCGCCCATATGTTTTACCACGCTTCACTAAACCTATCGGCAACTGGACCTGCAGGTTGAAGAATTTGATTCGAAGCAAACTAAGTTCCCGTTAGGAAATCCGCTGATGGTAAGGCGATTGCCCCATTCCACGGCACGGGTTCAGCAGCGGACTACTGGGAAAAGCTCCTTTGCGAAAAGGCATTCGATTGGGCTTTGGCGCAAGCAAAGGCGGTTGGGTTAGTCGGTCGATTTATCGCTCAATACTCATTATCGCTCAATACTCATTGCGCGTACATCGACGACTACAGTCCCGGCCATCAGGTCGTGAAGAGTCTGACGCCTAGGAGTGAAGAGCATCATTAGGTAGCCGAGGAGGAAGGTTAGACCTGAAATGATCGAGTAGAGCTGCCTCAAAAGTGCCTTTTTATACCCTGCAACGCTTCCATCAACCGCTAGCAGCCTGATCTTGGTGAGTTTGCATCCGACGCTCTGGCCCGACGGCCCACCCAAAAGAAGAGTGAAGTAAACCAAGTTAATTAGAAAGGAGACTAGAGAGGACCCCGTCGTTTTTGAGTTGTTGATACTCAAGGTCAATTCGAAGACGATGGTGAGCATTATGCCGTCGATCATCAAGGCCAAGAATCTCCGCCAAAAACCGGCATAGGCGTGGAATCCGTCAGAAAGTTCCATCCCGGGCCGTGAGTTAACCCCTACCTGCTGACGATAGTTTGCATTCTGAAATGGACTGAAACCCCTTGTGCGTCGATCTTCACCAAAGCGAGGAATATCCCAAGTTGGATCGAATCCAGACGGTTCGCCCTGTCCGAATGGAGTGTTGCCGCGAGCTGAAGAACCTAGCCAAGGCTCGAAGTCCTTCTGTTCCGGGCGATCAGAACTCCCCGAAACATAGCCTGACTTTGCCATACCACTTGAGGTGCTCGAATCTGACTTTGGGGCGCTGCTCCCGTCAATATCGGGGAGTTGGTCTGGAATCAAGGGCTCCTCTTCATTAGAGTTGCTCGATCCTTCGTCGTAAAACAACCTTCTCACCACCCTTTCAAAACCTAGTATACCACCGGTGCCCTAAGCTCTTATGTGTGCGGCAGAGCACCAAACTCAAGGTGGAGCAACCCTGTAGCGGGCTTTTTCTGAAGGAGAACGGTTGTCGAAGGTATCGGTAAACCCCACTCGGGGCATGAGGGACATTCTCCCTGAAGAAGTCGCTAAGAGAAACCTAGCCCTCTCCTCAATCAGGTCAGTTTATCGGAGTTATGGTT
>JAKAPB010000509.1 GCA_021823045.1 Actinomycetes bacterium
CCGATCTCAGCCGCCCTCATCCCACTTTTAACTTACGTTGTCCAACTTACGTTGTCTTGGTTTGCTTGAAGTCCGGACATGAGCGGTCGGCGGACCACCATCATGACGTTTCTGGTTCCCATTCGATGTAGGAACTTCTCATCAAGGAACTTCTCCCCTTGTCCGTACAAGGTGACTTGGCAGATTTCTTGATCCTCGATCCTTAATTCCGAGGTTGATACCAGCTACTAAGTCTGAATCGACCTGCAGATCGTGCCAATTGTTACTAAATTGTCCCCGGTTATTGCCATGTTTCTTCCCTGTTTGCGGACACGGATATCTCTTATTTCTAAGGACTTATCGCAATGCCAGGCGCGGCACCCCCTTATATTTGATCACCAGAGTGAGTCTTATCGATTCTCCTTTAGCTAACACAACGCTAAGGAGAATGACCAGACGTCGCCCGGAGCGAGGTTCGGGCTGGCCTCATCGTTCCCGACCGACGTACCGGGCGGTCTCTTTCGGTCTAACTAACGGGGGGATTTACCTCTCCTCGAAATGATACTTCTTCTTGTCAGGTTATCCCTGACACTGTAAGGTAGAACCTGACAGAGACACAAGACGACACAGGGAGAAAACATGGCCGTTACTAAAGATCACTCAATTGCATCCTGTTCATTCTGTCTGAAATCGAGTAGTGAAGTCGTGAAGTTGGTCGCCGGTCCAGGAGTCTACATTTGTGACGAGTGTGTTGTGCTAGCTAGCCAGATCATCAGCAGTCCACCATCTCTGCCATCAGGGCTAGCATCGTGGGAAGAAGATCTAGACCTCAAGGGGTTACTTGCCAGTCTTCCTAAGATAGCTGCAGCAGGTGCCCAGGCCGAAGACAACCTCGCCCGATTCGTGAAACGTGCGAGATACCTTGGAGCAACGTGGGCGGCAATCGGATCGACTTTGGGAATGACTCGACAGTCTGCGTGGGAGCGGTTCTCTGGCGAGGACTAAAGGGAGTATCCCGTCGCTTATTCTCAGGAACGGTCGCAAATGAAAATGTCCGCACGCCGGGGACCTCTTTGTTGACTTAGATTTCCCTGGCACTTTCGAAAATGATCCTCGTATCTAATTCTCAGTAAGCCTGCTTCTCCTGTTGTTGCGAGGGCACGACCTCGGCGGATCTCACCAAAGCGAATCGAGCGGGCAACGAATCATCGACGGATTAGCCCTCGCAGTACAAGGTGTTGAAAGTCGTTGGGTATGAAAAAGGAGCATAACTAGCGGTATAGGTCGTCGGTCCAGTACCGCCGCTAGCGAACGTGGCTTGCCCCCCAGCGGCACCTGTGGGCCATGTCCAGCGGCGACTTGGCGGTGGGGAGCACTTGGCCGACTCCGTACTCGAAACTCGTATATGGCACTTACCACTGGCCTAGGCGGCCGGTGAGCCATTCCTCGATTCCCTTGATGGCGAGGTTTGCCATCCCGGTCTGGAAGGAGGTGAATGCGTGAGTGGACTCGGGGTACACCCGCAGGTCGACTTCGTTGCCAGCAGCTGAGAGACGCCCAGCCATGGCCAGGCTATCTTCGAGCAGGATGTCCAGCGCACCCACCACCAGCAGGACTGGCGGGAGGCCACGGAGGTCTCCATAGAGCGGGGATATGTCAGGGTTGGTGCGATCCGCAACGTGGCCGGCATAGGCCTGGATGAACCACTCGTCGGCATACATCCGTCCGCTCGGCGATAGGCCACTGAGGTCAAAAGCACCGAACTGAAGGACGGCACCGGCGAATGGTTGGACCTTGCCTTGGTCACGCAGGCGAAGGAGCGTCGCCAAGGCAAGGTTAGCTCCCGCTGATGCCCCGCCGATCAGCAAATATTGCGTTCCAAACAACTCCTCGGCTTGCTCGACCATCCAGAGGGCAGCCGTCTCACAGTCATCAGGAGCTGCCGGCCAGGGATATTCAGGAGCGAGGCGGTAGTCGACGCTAACCACCGTAATACCCACGGCATCGGCCAAGACGGCGTTGCGGATGTCACTTCGGGGGGCCGAGTCCATGTAGAAACCTCCTCCATGGATCTGGAGGCAAGCAGCCCAGGGCTGGCCCTGCTTGGGCGTGATGATGCGCACCGAGACTTCACGCTTATCGAAGCGGGCAACGCGCTCGACGGCACGTGGGCTGGGAGGCCTGCTACTCAATTTACTGCGCGCCCTAAGCAGGCCCTCAGGAGTGGACGGGTCGGCGTTAGGCTGATCGCCCGCCGCCTGCACGGCTACATTGAAGGCCCGGCTCTCCTCCACGTGGTTGACCGAATCGCTGTCGAACAGGTGGGTAAGTCCGAGTTCCATGGGTCACCTTCCAAGCGAGTGCCATTCCGTTGAGACACCGATGTTAGCGCCTGGTGACGGCGGACACGAAAAATCCCTACCTGTGGAGAGTTTGACCCGGTTCAGATAGACCGAAGGTCTCCCTTGGACTTGAATCGATTCAGTCGATCAAACGATCAACCCAAAGGAGACCCATTAACTATGTCGCCAGAGGAAAATGGAAACTTCTAACCCCGAGTCGTCGCCGCAGTGCAGTATGTGTGTTACAGCGACGATTCGGGGTCTCAGAAAGACGAGCCTGTCGGGTTGTGGGTCAATCACGCTCGACCC
>JAKAPB010000510.1 GCA_021823045.1 Actinomycetes bacterium
TCTCGGACCAAAACGAAACCTGATACCGAAGTCGCCACCCCAACCATATACCTCCTCCGACCCAGATACCTCAAGATTTTGGTGGAATGACGTCGGAGTTCATCAAAATCTGATCTTTCCAGTACACCCAGATCCAATTTCTGGAATGCACTGCTGGCATCAGGCGGTAAGTGTGGAGAAGGCCCACCCTGGTGATGAGTTCGGCGAAGTTCACGTTGACCTCGATAAATCAAAGGCCGTCTTTGAAAGGTGGCTAAGGATGACAAAAACGGCCTATGAAGTATCTCCCGACGGCACACGAAGGCCCAGATGGCTAATGAGGCCGCTGAAGCCGACTAAAAGGGCCAGTCAACTCCAACCCGCAGACTCGCCACGATGACCACACAAGGATCGGCGACCCTCGTCGCCCAGGCTGAAGTGGCGATGGCGTTGGCGGAGGTGTCGGAGGGAGTCGTCCCTTCTCAGGCACTGCTAGACGCCCTAGGAATGGACATCGAGGAGTGTGGCATCACAAACACCATCCTGGTAAACGAACTACCCCCATTTGCCTCGATATACCTATCGCAAGACGGAAACATTGGCGGGCAATCGCACGCCGAGATTGCTGGCTTCTACCTAGCCATTTCGGCAAGAGTACCCCCCAACCCCGACTACCTGTCTTCACTCCTCTATCTGTTAGGACAGATACTAAAGAAGGAGGCTGAATTCCTCGACATCGACATCGACATCGACAAGCCCAGGGCCAAGGCGATTGAAAATGCGAAGTTCACCTTAGTACGCCACCACCTCGCACCCTGGCTCGTCCCCTACTTGCTGAGGGTAAAGCAGCTTTCCGGTTCCGAAAACCCAGTCTGGGCAGAACTTGGATTGGACTTAATCTCCTCGATCCTCCGTCCTGGAATCCCTCGATCACTAGAGAGAGACCTTGACCAGCCGACCCAAGAGCCAATCCAAGCCTTCGGTGATTCGGCAGAATTCATCACCTGGGTAACCACCCCGGCGCTATCTGGAGTAATTGTTGCGCCAGCTGACTTAGCAAGGATGGCCAGAGACCTAGGGCTAGCGACAAGAATAGGCCGAAAAAGGTTCGTTTTAGAGGGACTTACACAACAAGATGGACGTGCAATCCTCGGCGCGTTTGATCGATTTGTCGCAACCCAAAGGGATCTCTACCTAGCAAGATCTGCCGAGTTCGACGTGCTACATTCGTGGTGTTACAGGTCGGTCACCACCCAAAAGCGAATACGGGCCACCCTAGAGATGGAGTAGCGAGCTACGCGAGGCCGACAACCATAAAACCAATCGAGGCATTACCCCAAGATCTCATCGAAACTCCTTCCACTCTCGCCGACGACCAGCTTTGGAAAACTTAGCAAAGTGCTGCACGATAAGTCGGACTTAGCAGTCCGTTGCCCATCGACCTTGAGGGCATGGGGTATTCCAGGTCGTGCTGTATAAGAGCCATGGCAAAGGATTAGCAACCAGGATTGATTTGCCTTGCATTATGATTTAGCAGTGCCTCGAAAGTCCCTAGCGGCCTGCCTAATCGTCAAAAATGAGGAGACCCATCTACCGGGTTGCTTAGCGTCTGTAAGGCCCTTCGTAGATGAGATAGTCGTATACGACACCGGCTCTACCGACACTACCATTGAGGTCGCCAAACTCCTCGGTGTCAAAGTCGTCCTGGGGTGGTGGGACGATGACTTCGCCGCCGCTCGCAATAGGGCCCTCGAGCATGTCGGGTGCGAATGGGTAATCAGCATTGATGCTGACGAACTACTCGAGGGTGATCCATCTGAACTAAGGTCACGAATCGATTCATTTCAAAACGAAAATCTCCTATCGCTAACCGTCCGGTACAAGTGCGCAGATGAAATCGGCGGAGACTATGACTCTCCGGTTATTCGGATCTTTAGGCGCGCTTCGAGCTCGTGGAGGGGTCAAATCCACGAAGAACTTATCGAGAATGTAGCTAGCCGCCACGCGCCAAGAGCCCTCGACTTTGAGGTCGCCCACATCTTGGATCTGAGCTATCAAGATTCAAAGTCGATCGCAGCCAAAGCCACGAGAAACATCGCAATCTGCGAAAAAGAGCTCGCCACCTTGGTTCGCTCCCACGCAAGTGATTTGGACTTTTACCGACTAAAACTTCAGCTTGCACGCTCCTTGATAGGGGCCAATCGGTCGGACGATGCCATCGATGCCCTCCTAGAAATCAAAGAGAATTTGTCGGAGGGAATTATCTGGCAGATCGCTACAGAGTTTCTTGCTCGAATTTACCTCGGGCGTGGTCATGCCGAAGAGGTGATTTCCCTCGCCCAAGAGCTCCGGACTGCCAGCCCTTTCACCCAGTACGCAGATTGGCTGGCCGCCCAGGCATGGGTCAAGCTTGGTGGCTTCGACCAGGCGTATCGGCTAGTCGCCCCGCTTAGCTTGCTAATCGACTCACAGATGCACAACTACGGAACCGGCAGACTCGAAGAGACCAAGGGGCTAATCTGCGGTCTTTGCAACCGAGTAGACGAAGCAGTTGATCACCTATGGTCGGCTATTTTTGACCACGGACTGGCAAGCGGGAACCTGGGCATTTTGTTTGGTTTGGTCCGCGAGTCGCACCCGGGAGAATTGGA
>JAKAPB010000511.1 GCA_021823045.1 Actinomycetes bacterium
TGGCGAGTTTTATCCCGGTAGCACTAAAAAGATCCGAATCGTGATTACAGACGATCACGCCATCGAGGGACATGTGAAGATCGAGCTCCAGGGCGTCGACACCCTTTTGAAATGCCATTTCAAAAGCGAACTCGGTCGAAGCCGGGGCTTCCGCAGCACCACCTTGGTGGGCAAAAGAGAGAACCCTTTTTTTTAGCCATTGGTTATACACACCAGAGAAGCTAGCGGCTCGGGTAGTGTCTTTTTGAATGCTTGATCACATCCTTTTAGACATAGCCGGCGCTATCAGAGCGACAATGGAGAACGCGATGCTCGAGCGCTCCTCAATCGAAGAGCGCTTTCAGGTAGACGTCTGGCTTGGTGACATTAGTTTTGAGACCTCATACTCCCTGCCAGGTGAGGCAAATCCCCCCAAGGTTCGGGCCGACCTCAGCTTCGAATGGCCCACTTGGTCTCAAAGCGCTTATCGGTCATGGGCGATCGGTGAGTCCGAAGGCGACAAGCCAGAGTTCACGCTACAACTCGCCCTGAGGATCCAAAGACTCTCCGAGCGTCCCAATATGGCGGACATATCCGGGACCGCTCCTCTGTCATCTCCGGTAATGCTCGAAGGGATTATAGAACTAACCTCGATTAGCGTCGAAGAGAGCCTTGAGATGGAAGAGGGCAACACGGAATGTGCGGTGGAGTTCCTCTATGAATCGAGCTTCCACCTCTCGGATCCGATCTTGGAAGACCCCTCCAAACTGGAGGGAGAGCTCAAGCCGCTGGGAACTTGGTTAGCGTCAGTCCTCGTAAAGCTCGCCGACCTGCCACTTAGCTACCTACCACCAGACGAAAACGAAGAGTAAACTCGCCTATCCAATCCGGATGGAACCACCATCGTAGTTCCGTTGACCAGTCGCCGGTTGAAATGGATGCCTTGGCCATTTAAGATTGGCCGGGTTAACTGGATCGGTGGTCACCGAAGGTGGATATCCACCAGATCCCTCACGATGGGCCCAAGGTCCGTTTCGGGCCTAGCTCCGAAGTGGCTGACCACCTCTTTAGCACACAAAAGTCCAAGCCTCGTAGATGCTTCGAGTTCAAGGCCAAAATATTTGCCCGCTATAAAGCCCGCCGCATACTGGTCGCCGGCCCCCGTGGTATCGACTACCGCCTCTGCGAGGCTCGGGATCTCCACCACCTCATCGTCTTCAAAGCTAAGGGCACCTTGTGGGCCGAGGGTTATCGAGCCATCGACCCCGAGATCCGCTAGCCACTTCGCTGACTCCCGCGGATCATAAATTCCACTTAGCCTCGTCGCTTCATCCTGATTTCCAATAACGGTGCTTACCCCGCTGCGAAGGAGCCTCATGATCTTGGAATGATGCCTTTCGACCAGGTTAGGATCCGACAGCGAAAGGATCACCTTCTTCTCCATTTCGAGGGCGCTGACCGCCAGGGCCATCAAGTTATCGAACATCGCCGGACAGTCGAGGAGGTATCCTTCGACGTAACTGATCGCCGGGATCGAGTCGAGTAGGCCCTTCATCTCCTGGTTCCCAATCTCCGCCGAAGCCCCAAGGTAGGTGAGCATCGTGCGCTGGGCATCTTCGCTAACTAAGACCAAGCATCGTCCCGTGCCCGACCCCAGATCCCCGTGCGGCACTAGGCCCCTGGTTGAAATACCGAGGCTGCGAAGTTCCGAATCGAAAACCAGCCCAAAAATATCGTCTTCGGCCCTAGCGACTAGCTCAGAGGGTACCCCCAACTTGGCGAGTCCAACCATCGTGTTGGCGACCGACCCGCCCCCCTGCTCTTTGGTCATCGTCAGATGGCTCTGGACCTCTTGTGAAGTCTCCCGATCAACAAGTGCCATCGTCCCTTTTGACAGCCCCAGATCCTCGATCAGCTGGTCTGGCACTTCACAGAAAACATCGACGATCGCACTACCGACCCCCACAACCCGACGATCCGAAGCATCGATCAATTTAAATCCTTTTCCCTCTGAAATGCGAACTGCTTCGTTTCACCTTTAAACGAACACTCCGTGCGAATAGTCCTGGCCAGTTTAAAGGGAATTAACTCTAAAGGCTACGAACGCCAAGGGTCCTCCTTTCGGTACTCGGCGTTCGTCGGTTCCTCTTGATACTGGTTGGCGGCAAAAAATGACCAGCTTCACTTTCTAGTCCGGGCAGTTTCAGTCCCGGCAGCAACCAGAAAGCCGAAGCCCAAGGCAGAAAAGTATTACTTTCGTCAACCTTGGCAACCACAATTGTCCATAAGTTGAGCTAGGTTTAGCTCTAGTGACTGAAGCGAACCCTTACAAACTGGCGGCCGGCATAAGGCCAATTAGATATCGGATACTCCTCTCCCCTGATCTTGAGTCACTCAAGTTCAGCGGTAAAGAGGAGATTGAACTAGAACTAGACGCCTCCACATCGGAGATCAAGCTCAACTTGGTGGATTTAGAGCCACAAAGTGTGGCTATTGCCCAAAGTGGATCTTCCCAAAATGCCAGCTGGACCCTCGACAAGGAGATGGAGACGGTCACGTTTTCATTTCCGAGTCCACTCTCCCAAGGGAATGCGACCCTTTCGATAGAATTCGAGGGCGAGCTTTGGGCGGGCCTGGCGGGTTTTT
>JAKAPB010000512.1 GCA_021823045.1 Actinomycetes bacterium
ATCTTCGGAGCTTTCCATCGTCGTCGAAGATTCTCGTTTTCAACTCGGGATATACCCTACCCAATTCGTCCAGCACCTCGGAGAGATTTCCAGACTGGAGGGCTATTTCGGACGACCCATTAGTAAGAGGGCGAAGCTGCGTAGGGATTCGGACGGTAACTGACATCTATTAGCTCCTCAGGTCTTGCAGTAGGGCAGAAAATTGATCCAAGCTCGGCTTTATCGTGGCGGTAACCTCGCTAGATGGGGCCATCGCCTCGACGGTCTTTAGGCCGTTCCCGGTTATATAGCACACAACCGTCTCATCTTTCGAAATCGTCTGGTTCTCTACCAGTCTCTTCAAGGTCGCCACGGTCACGCCTCCGGCGGTCTCGGCAAAAATCCCTTCGGTCTGTGCTAGCAACCTAATGCCCGCTATGACCTCCCGATCACTCACCGACCCGAATCCGCCATTGGTACCCTTGACCACATCGAGGGCGTAGATACCGTCCGCTGGATTGCCAATCGCCAGGGATTTTGCTATCGTGTTGGGCTTTTGCGGCTTGATGAATTCCGCTTTTGAAAAAAAGGCACTCGCCACAGGAGAACACCCCTCTGGCTGGGCCCCAGAAACCCTCACGTGCGGTTGGTCAACCACCAAGCCTACCTTATGGAGCTCGTTAAATCCCTTATGGATCTTTGTAAGCTGCGATCCAGAGCCGACTGGCACGATGACATGGTCCGGAAAACGCCATCCAAGCTGCTCAGCCACTTCATAGGCTAACGTTTTTGAACCTTCTGAGTAGTAGGTCCGTAAATTGACGTTGACAAAGGCCCATTCGGGCTCTTCGGAGGCTATTTCTGCACAGAGCCGATTCACGTCGTCGTAATTGCCATCTATCGCCACGACAGTTCCCCCGTAAACGGCGGTGGTGATCACCTTGGCCGACTCCAAACTAGAGGGAACAAAGACATAGCTTTCCATTCCCGCCCAAGCGGCGTGGGCTGCAACCGAATTGGCTAGGTTCCCAGTGGAAGCGCACGCCGCCACCTTGAAACCTAGTTCCCTAGCCTTTGAAAGAGCAACCGAAACGACCCGGTCTTTGAAGGAGCCGGTGGGATTGACGGTGTCATTTTTGATATATAGCTCGCCAATTCCGAGAACCTTGGCAAGATTGTTCGCTCGCACCAACGGGGTGAATCCGGCCCCGAGGTCTACGTAATCATCGGTCTCGACTGGAAGCAAGTCGCGATATCGCCAGATGGTATTTGGTCCCTTGGCGATCGAATCTCTCGACACGTTTGCGGCTATCGCCTCATAGTCATAATCTACTTCTAAGGGCCCGAAACAGAATTCACAGACGTGAAGGGCCCCAATCGGATACGCGTGACCACACTCCCTACAGCGGAGTGCCTTGACAAAAGACACTTTCTCCTCCTAGCATCGATCGGGCATTGGCACCTGGCGCACTAACGCTGGTTGCCGCGGCGTCGTAGGGCCCGTCCCTCAACCGCTCTGGATGACTAAGACCTAACTGGGTCGTAAACCGACCCACCGTAGGGAACTTAGCTATGTTCGTCAAACCACTCTATAGCGAAAGTAGACCTCTGACGCAATTTTTGACCAGTGACTCCATCTCTAAAGGTCTCGGCGGCACCCGTGAGGTAGAGTCGCTCAAAAGTGCAACCCTGCAACCTAAGGCATTCGCTTTACTCAGCCCCTCGGCGGTAGCACGTCCCGCGACTATTAGGCAATCGATACCTAGGCTGCGGGCGATCTCGGCGATTGAACCTACAACCTTGCCGGTGAACGACGTAGAGTCGAGTTGGCCCTCTCCAGTAATTACTCGGCTAGCTCTTTGGAGTGACCTCTCAAGCTGCAAGAAGTGGTATACATATTCAAAACCAGAGACGATCGTCGCTCCAGCTACATATAGCCCTCCAGCCAAACCCCCCGCCGCCCCAGTTCCTTCTATGCCGGTCACGTCGACGCCCTTTTCGATAAGGTAGTGCTCAGCGACTGCTTTTAGCCTTAGAGTCAATTCCCTAACTTCGAGATCGCTCGCACCTTTTTGTGGTCCAAACTCCCTGGCTGCATCCAAAAACTTCGTTCGAGTATCAACGAGGGCCATTAGAGCCACCCCTTGGAACTGCCCGAGGGGATCCATAGCCGCTAAGGCTCCGACTCCTCCGTCGATAGTCGCCGAACCTCCGCAGCCAACAAGTACCTCTTTTGCCCCCCTCTGAACCGCCTTTACGATCAGCTGACCAGTTCCCTTGGTCGTCGCTCTCATCGGGTCATTCTGTTCCGCCCCGCCCACCAGTGATAGTCCAGATGCCTTCGCCATCTCAATGATCGCCGTCTGGTCCCGCATCGACCATTTCGCATAGACCTCTCGACCCAAGGGTGACGTGACCAAATCTTCATGGATCTCCCCGCCAATTGCGTCAAGAAGACCCTCTCCACCGTCTGACATTGCGAAACTCGCCGTCTGCTGACCCAGTTCCTTGGCGACCTCTTCGCACCAGCGCGCCACTTCCAGTGCTGAAGCCGTCCCTTTGAACTTGTCAGGGGCTATAACCAGCAACGGCGTGTCGCCTTTCTTGTTTGTCCTGTTTGTAACTTAACAACCTCGCCGGCAAAGA
>JAKAPB010000513.1 GCA_021823045.1 Actinomycetes bacterium
CGCCTTAGCTACGGACAGAAGTGCTCCATCCATGACAAGCTCGGCAGCCGTTGCCCCAAGAATGACCGCTCCGTCTAGGACTCCTTGCATGCCCGCCTCACCACCAGCTGCTGCCTCAAATTCCCTAGTGTGGCCAGGTATTCCGGAACCGATTCCGATGTAAGGGTGAATAGCCGGCACCACTCTACTGACATTGCCCATATCGGTCGAACCTGCGGACGAAGCGCTTGCAGCACCCACGGCCGGATCTGCCGGATTACGACCCACTTGAAGAAATACGTCGTGACACATGGAAGCAATGACGGTATTTGACCTCATGGATTGGTAAGCGGGCGCGGTCTCCCTCACTACGGCCTTGGTACCGGAGGCCATTGCAGCTCCCTCTGCACATTGATGCACCGCCACAAGCAATCGATCCTGGAGATACTCCCAATCACTAGACCGAACGAAAACTCGGAGCCGGGTCCTCTCTGGAATAACGTTCACGGCATCACCACCCTCAAGAACGATCGCATGAACGCGGGAATCAGACTTGAGTTGCTGACGTAATAGTCCAATACTGACGAGAAAAATAGTGGAAGCATCCAGGGCATTCAGCCCCATCTCCGGTGCGGAGGCCGCGTGGGATGCCCTTCCTTGGAACTCTACCTCTAGCGAGAGACGCCCAAGGTTGGGCCTCACTACTTCGTCATCTCCGGCAGGGTGAATCATGATCGCTGCGTCAATGCCGTCGAGAAGGCCAGCATCGATCATCTTGATCTTGCCGCCACCGCCTTCTTCGCCTGGGCTACCCAAGCAGACTACTGAACCATTGACCCCATCGTGGGATTCAAGATAACGAGCGGCAAGGACAGCACCTCCAACTCCCGCCGTAGCGATAATATTGTGGCCACAAGCATGTCCGATCCCGGCAAGAGCATCGAACTCCGCAAAGACTGCTATCTGTGGACCATCGCCATTCCCAATTCTACGGATACCCGTAAACGCTGTCGGCATGCCGGCAACCCCGCGAGTTACCTCGAATCCATTGCGTGCCAAAAAGTCACTCAACTGGGTCGACGCACGCTCCTCCTCAAAGCGCAACTCGGGATGGTCATGTATATCTGTACTCATTGCCAGCAGCTCCTCCCGAAAGCCACTAGCCAGCTTCTTTACCTGCTCAACGTCGACCAACACCATTACCTCCCAACACGTCCTCACCAACCACGGAGGACTCGCTCTTCGCCACTACATCGTCATCATTACAAGTCCGCCGCTACGGGAAAGACTCCGCCCCAGACGGTTCTCCGCCTGGAGCGGTGGAGATCTTCAGCCTCTTGTATCCAGACGAGCGACGGCGCCTAGATACGGCAGGAGAACCGCCTCCTACCAAAGATCGCACAGAGTCACCAGCGATGTTGAGGGCGACTACCGAGATGACGATTGCCACACCTGGAAACACGGCAAACCATGGATCCGATGTCAAATAAGTAGATGCCTCCGAGATCATATTTCCCCAGCTGGGTGTTGGAGGAGCAACTCCTAACCCAAGGAAACTCAGGACGGCATCAGCCAATACAACTTCAGCATATGTAAAGCTTCCCTGAATAATTAGTGGCGCCAGGCCATTTGGCAAGATGTGTTGACCAATGATACCCGTAGCTCGTTGACCGCATAATCGAGCAGCCTCCACAAAACCGGCTTCCTTGAGCTGCAAGGTAGTACTTCTCACAACACGCGCCATCCGAGGAGTAAAGACCACCGTAAGCGCAATGAACTCGCTCAACAAACCAGGGCCCATCGTCGCCACCAGCGCAATCGCCAGAATAATGGGGGGAAAGGCCATCATCCCATCCATAATCCGCATGATCACACCATCCAATAGCTTGACGTACCCAGCTATCAGGCCAAGAATACTTCCAACCACAGTAACTACAAGGGTCACCACCAAGCCAAGGCCCAAAGAGACGCGTCCCGCATACATCGTACGGCTGAAAATATCCCGCCCAAACTCATCGGTACCGAACCAGTGTGCTAAAGAGGGTGGCTGAAGCTGGTGTAAGGGATCGATCGCATCAGGCGACAGGGTGTAAAGCGGAGCAAGGATGGCAGCCAATGCCATTACGATAAGTATTACAACGGAGATCAATCCCAATCGTTCCTCGCGCCATGCACGCGTGATGACACGCCCGACCCTAGCCATTATGGCGCAACCTTGGGTCCAGGAGAGGATAGCTCAGATCAACCAGCAGATTGACTGCCACGTAAATCAGCGCGAAAACAAGTACTATACCTTGAATCAAAGGGTAGTCGCGGTTATCTATAGCCTGAATGATAAGATTTCCCAAACCAGGAATGTCGAACACTACCTCGACGACCACTACCCCGCTCAAAAGTGACGCTAGGCTATTTCCAATTACCGTCAGCGTGGGTATCACGGCGTTCGGCAAGGCATGGAACAATAGCACCTCGCGCTCACTCGCACCTCTAGCCCGACTACTTCGAATATAGGGTTTTTTCATACTTTCAATCATTCCATCGCGAAGCATTCGGGCTATCAGTGCGCTCTGACCAGCTGAAAGTACCACAACCGGGAGGATGAGGTGCATTAACCACTCACCTACTCCAGCGCTCGGTGCCACGTAT
>JAKAPB010000514.1 GCA_021823045.1 Actinomycetes bacterium
GGCACCCGCCGACGGCGGCCAGGCATGGGTCGCCGATGGGTCATACCCGTTGCTAAAGACTACCAACTTTGGTGCCAGCTTTGACATAATGCCTGCTAAGGGGTGATCCATGATGATATCTCAGTTTGCCTTGGATAGTCACGGTCATCGACAGGGGCAATTGTATTCGTCAGGGTCATCGAAATTCCGAGCCCACCTAAATACATCTTTGGAGGAGTATCTTGGTTGATCCATGCCCAGGGCCATTTCAGCTTTCAGCGGAGATTACTTGCGTTGACTGCTTAGGCAAAGCATTTTTGATGCCTCGAGCTTATCCCGATGATCCGCTTACCGTTGGAGACGTACTCAGCTACAGGTGCCAAGATTGCGGAGATCGGTGGGACTTGGTTGTCGAGGAGGATGACCTGGAGTGATCTAACGTCAGCCGTACATTGGCGGTTAGGTGACACCCAACGACGCTCTGCCAATCGGTGGGCGCATCGGCAACTAGCTAACCAATTAACTAGCCAATTAGCGATGCTTTGGATCGTAGTAATCCACTGATCTAACTCCAACTATTGCCACCTTGACCCGACTAGCGAGCGGGGCGCACAATTCTATTCCTTCAAGGGCTAATTCAATTTCATCAAGGGAAAGCGGTTCAGTACGAAGAGACTCTTCGATATCCGATAACACCACGTATTTCTTCCTCTTTCGTGACACGAAGCCGTCGATTCGAGGCTGAACAAGCCGAATCCACAAACGAGCCAGTTCAGCAAAATCCGGGGTTTCCGTTCCGTCGACGATACCGACCGGACCCCTAAGCGCAAGAGCGATCCTCTTCCACGCATCTGCTGACTCGAATGAGTAAGAGCTGGCAGCCTGCTCGCTCCAGTGGTCAATTATCCGCAGCATCTGTAGGTAGGCCTTCTGCAGACGTCTGGGTAGAAGCTTGAACTCCTGCCTCTGGGCATGTCGAATTGCGCTGTCGAGGACTTCGGATGCCCTTTCGTCCAACTTCTCTCCGGCTTTAGCTGGGTCAAGCCCGCTCAATTTTTGCCGAATCATCTCACTGACCTCACCCAAGGTATGGTAGACGAAACCACCGTCTGAAAGTTCGATAAACATCCAGCGAGGAATAGCACTCTTTGCTCCCTCGATGGACAGAAATGCCCAGTCCGAGTCTGATTCAACTACTGAAATGATGGTTCGAGCACCGGAGCTTGACTTTGAAATCTGGCCATAGGTCGCTGAGCCAACGAGTGGATCTTCACCGCCAACCAGGCGCCTTACCGGATCGAAAGCGTCGGCGAGATCTATCTCCTCTGATTCAAAGACTTCGGATAAATCAAGATCTGAAGCACTTAGCTGTAGGTCCTGTTCCTTTGCAAAAGGAACAGGTATGTTAGACCCAAGCAAATGGTCGTTCTCGATTGCGCGTATTGCGATCCGTCGATCGTCTTTCGTCAGGAAGGCTTCGCCGTCTGACGGCCAGTAAACATCGATCTCGTCGTATGGTGAGTCGATTCGATCTACTCGTCCCACCCTCTGCTCCGCCACCCGAAGGGTAGTGGGTATATCTAGATGGACAACGGCTGAAGCACCCTGAAGGTTGAGCCCTTCATTCAAAGCGTCAGAGCAGAGTGCAATTGCTTTAACTCGGGATTCCATGGCAAAGCTGACTTCCATCTTCTCCTTTGCCTTCTCACCGCCTTGACCAGTGGCCAGAAGGTACTCCTCGTTGTTTTCTGCTAACTTGCCAGCGAGGTAATGCAGGGTAATTGGTCTCTTGTCAAAAGCAATTATCCGGTCATGTCGCTCTTTGAGGTCGATAAGTACCCTAACTTTGCCCAGCTCTCTGGAATCCGATATTCGATTAGCGAGGTTCGCAATTTGGTTGTATATAGCAATTTCGACACGACATGCCATATCCCACTGATCACGAGAAGCCAACCACTCTGGAATCGCGGATTGACACGTCACCTGTGGTGGACCAGTTTTAATAGCTCGTGATAGCTTTTCGGTCATTCCGGCGTTGGCTTGGATCTTTTTATGAGCGATGCCAAACATTGCTTCTGCACTCCGGGTCCCTAAGATATGCTCTACCAGAGCGGCTCGCGAAGAACGCAGTGTAGACAAAATGTCATAGGCCGCCAAACCTTTTGAAGCACTCAACCTGCGCTCGAGCCAACTTGCCTGAGTCTGCTTCGACCAATCTGGCGGAGAAATCACTCGTTCCTCCAGAAATGCTATTCCCAACAATCCCGAGGCCAACTGTACGACTTCATGCGCAATGGCGATATCGCTTTCGGTCTCTTTTGAAACGTAGCTCATTAGGTTATGTACCGGATAGCGACAAGTACGGCCGCCAACCCGGGTCGGATACTTCTCGGGTTCCCGGTCGACCAGGGCATTAAATTGTGCTTTTGTCCTCCTTACCGTAAAGCGTTGTATTTCGTTTCGGAGGACAGCCCTCGTTTGGACGTCCATCCTTTCGACCGAAGACGCCGCCAAGCGTTCAAGTATTTGAAGGGTTTCATCCTCAAAGTTGTCGGCACCCAGTAGACCTACGAGGCTTAAAATGTCGGTAGCTCCCCTGGATATCGGGGTAGCGGTGAAGAGGAGGACGTGTTCAGCGGGAGAG
>JAKAPB010000515.1 GCA_021823045.1 Actinomycetes bacterium
AACAACTGGTGAAACTACCGTCGTCGAAGCAGTAAGTGAACGTCAGACGAACGATAGCAAGTTTGTATAAGTTTCATGGAACGGATCTCCGGTGACGTCAAGGGCGTCATCCAGGAAGTCGTAGCTCCGGGCATGGTCCGAGTTGCGGTTCCGCACTCCAGCGGAGGTCAGATCTTGGCAAAAAACCTGTCGCACGCTACACGAGGCAGTGAAGTGTCTCTACTTTTTAGACCTTCGGCAATACGCATAGTGGACAAAAACAACGATAACGTCAATCTGCGGACCCTCGTCACCGACGTGGCTTTCCGGGGTCGGGGATACGACATTGCGCTTAGGCTACAAGACGGCGGCCACCTCAATTCGGTGTACTCTGGCCATAGGATGAAACTCAACGAATCGGTGAGTCTAAGTATTGACCCGGTCGGTTGCTTTGTATTCGGTGGACGGATGAGTTCGCTGGATTCACAATCCACTACGAGGTGCCATCCGTAACAGGAGAAAGAGACGGTCGCTTGAGTTCTTCAGTCCTTTTTATAGCGGTGTTCCTTGCGTCATCAGTAGAGGCCGTGGAAGCTCTGACAATCGTATTGGCTTCCGGATTTACTAGGGGGTGGAAGTCGACATTTCAAGGAGTAGCGGCCGCCTTGGTGACACTATGCATCCTGGTTGTCGCCTTTGGACCCGCTCTCGTCCATTATGTGCCGATCAAAACCCTACGCATAGTAGTTGGTGGCCTGCTTCTGATCTACGGCCTTCAATGGCTCAGGAAGGCAATCCTGAGACAGGCCGGATTAAAAGCAAAACACGATGAAGACAAGATCTTTAACGACAAGGTGGCCGAACTTTCCAAGGCGCCTAAGGCGAAGGGGTATGACTCGACAGCCTTTACCGTCTCATTCAAGGGTGTCTTCCTAGAAGGCCTCGAGGTAGTAATCATCGTCCTGACCCTGGGAACCAGCGCTCACCAGATCGGCCTCGCAGCGCTAAGTGCACTAATAGCCGTTGCCGTGGTATCAGCGATTGGCGCCGCAGTGTCTAAGCAGCTATCCAAAGTGCCAGAGAACGCAATGAAGATGGGGGTGGGGCTGATGCTGATCAGCTTTGGTACCTTCTGGGCGGGTGAAGGACTCGGGGTTAGCTGGCCCGGTTCTGACCTGTCGATCATCTGGCTAATTATCCTATATGGCGTGGCTAGCTGGCTGATCATCGCCTATAGCGCCTACCTTAGCAAATCCATGATCCGGCCTAAAGGATCCCAAGCATGAAATACATAGTCGCCTTTTTCAAGTTTTGGTATGACTTTCTCATCGGCGATACCCCGGAGATATTTTTAGGGGCGGTAGTCGTTCTGCTTGTCGCTTACGCCCTGTCTAAGAGCGCAGAAGCTCCTGCGATCCTTCCAGCACTCGTCATCGTCATCCTCGTACTTAGTGTTGGTTTTGCGGTAGTTAGGAGCCTGACGAACAAAGAAGGCGGCTAAAAAACCTCGTCTAGCTCAACTCGACGCTTCCTGGTTGAGAATAGCAAAATTGGGCCGGCCACCAATGCAGACGCAGCCCCAACGGCTAGCGCCGCACGAGGACCAAAAAGCTGCGAAATATACCCTACCAGTGGTGCGCCGATCGGGGTGGTGCCGAGAAAGGCGACCGTATAGAGGGCCATCACCCTCCCTCGCATCTGTGGAATCGAGTTGAGCTGCAAACTTGAGTTTGCCAGAGCGATAAAGCTGATCGATGCGGCACCCATAGGAAATATCGCTATCAAGGCCCAGGTAAGATTGGGCATCGTAGCTAGTACGAGCATCGATACCCCAAAGACCGTAGCGATAGCGCCTAGTCTCCGCCTCGACGTCTTACCAATAGCTGCGCTGATCAGCCCCCCGATCACCGCCCCCACACCCATTACTGAGGTAAGTGCGCCCAAAGTACCCGCACCGCCATGAAAGGTAGCGGTGCTGAGAAGCGGAAGGAGCACCTGGAAGTTGAAGGCCAGAGTGCCGATCAAAAAGACGGCACCTAGGGTCAGCCCCAACTCCTTTGACTCGCGGACGTATCTAAAACCCGCCCTGATCTGGCCCTTGGCCCTTGCAACTGGAACGTAGGGGTAAAACTCGCCTGGGTTCATCATGTACAGTGCTCCAACGACGGCGAAAAAGCTCAGCGCGTTGACGAAGAAACAGACTGCGACACCTAGCAGGGAGATCAATATTGCGGCAATGCCAGGGCCGATCGCCCGGGCTGCGTTCATAACGACCGAGTTGAGGCTCACGGCATTCTGAACTTTCTCCTTGCCGACCATCTGCTCTACGAAGCTCTGCCTCGCCGGATTGTCGATCGCATTGACAAATCCCATGACTAGAGCGAGGCCATAGACCATCGATAGCCTCACCACCCCTAGCTGGGTCAAGATCCCAAGAGTTAGCGCTTGAAGGGCCAACAGGCTCTGGGTTAATAGCAGGAGCCGCCTCTTTTGGATCCGATCAGCGATCAGTCCGGCCGGTGCGCCAAATATAAGAACAGGCAGGAAAGCAAAGGCACTCACCAGTCCCAGGTCTACGCCACTTCCGGTCAGGTGAAGGACGAGGATCGACTGAGCAATAGTCTGCATCCAGGTGCCAGAGTTA
>JAKAPB010000516.1 GCA_021823045.1 Actinomycetes bacterium
ATAGGCACCGATCCTCTGCCAGATCCACACTGCACCCCCGGAGCATTGAATCCTCGGGTCACGCAGGGCGTAATCGATTCCACCATCTGTAAAAGCGGCTATACATCCTCTATTAGGCCGCCGGAGGGCATTACCGAGCCAGAAAAAAGGGCTTCGGCGGAAGCGTATAGTTACGTGGGATCTTTTTGGACTGCCGAGTACGACCATTTGGTACCTTTGGAACTAGGCGGCGATCCTAACGATCCCGCCAACCTCTGGATTGAACCCAATGACAATCCAAACGCCACCTCGTACCTCAACTCAAAGGACACGCTTGAGAATCGGCTCAATAGCCTCGTGTGCTCGGGGCAGCTATCCCTTTCCTCCGCTCAGGAAGCCATCGCTTCCAACTGGGTTAGGGCATATCAGACCTATGTTGGAATACTGCCTTCGTACTCTACGTCAACCACTGCTCCATCTTCGAACAGTGCCAATTGCACCGCAAGTGCTACATTGGCGAATGATGGCTATATAGGCGACTACTACGTAACCATCAACTCGAATCAACCAAACCAGAAAGCATCGGCAAGCGATGCGGGAGATACGTGGAGCACCTACACGAACGCTTCAGGCTACGCCCGAATCCTGCTCTACCATACGTCGTCCGGCGAACAGATCACCGTAACGGTCGGTGAAGCTAACTGCTCAACGACTGCGTAGCTATTGCCGACCGGTAGCGGTCAGTTTCGACCTACTCCAACCTTCTTGACACCAAGAAGCGAGAACGATTAGCAAAGATGGTTTTACCTCATGGATCAAAAGAAAGACACCACGAATAAGAATCGGAAACTTTTCTACCCGTCGCCGGATTCCATAACTCAATGAGGTGAGGGTTGGAGGAGCACACGACTTGCACGCTTCGACGTCTCTTTCAACCCGAAGCCCCCGAGCGTGACAAAAAAGTGCTGAACTACCTATTTGCGCACCAAAAGACCCAGATCAATGAGAGCAATAGCCGGACCAAGTGATAGCTTCAAAATATTAAAACAAGTTGGAATAGCTGACAAGCTAGGTAGTAAACCGGCGATTTGGCGAATTGTCCTTCGTTGTGATGACGTGAAGTTCCGCCTCGAAAAGCTAGCAAATAGCCAATGGAGCCAATGGCGGCGATAATGGCTTTTGCGAATTAATTGCCAAATCCTCAGTGTCACGACCTAGCACCCGCCCAAAAACAGCTACTCGAAGCAGTGTGGGACATGCAGGGATCATTAAGGCTTCCTCCCGTCTTCAATCACCCAGAGGAAAGAATCAGGGGCCATTTCCAAATCTGCCTGTTCGGATAAAGGCTTTTGTGTTTGATAGTTAACGGTATTGGTGATGCCCAGTGCAAGGTAGTTCATGAACACGCATGAAACTGACCGGATGCACCTTGTCACTGTCGAGACCAAAGAAGAACCCTCAGCCCAACAGAAGGCAATTACACCCAGACGAGTCGAGGTAATCGGGCACCTCAAAATACAAAAGGTCAGTCGCTACCTGGATTTCAAACCGAAGTGTCCCTCGGACAACCAATGGCGGTCTGATAGACTTTAGCAGTGGCTCCACCGCAACAGATACCGAGGTCAACCTACCTGAAAGTCCTGACTGGGCTACCAGGAGTACGTCGTTGGGAAGAGGACTTCTATCGGGAATTGCATGCCCATCCCGAACTTTCCCATCAGGAGATCGCGACGTCTTCGAAGGTTGCGCAACGTCTTCGAAGTGACGGTTATGAAGTCCATGAACATCTAGGTGGAACCGGCGTAGTGGGCATCATGCGCAACGGTATCGGACCGACTGTACTACTTCGGGCTGATATGGACGCTCTGCCGGTCGAGGAGACGACCGGACTCCCCTATGCCAGCAAGGATTTCTCGACGGACCAGGATGGCAATTCGCTACCGGTTATGCACGCTTGTGGCCACGATGTGCACGTTACATGCCTACTCGGTGCCGGAGAGTTGATGGCAACAGGGCGCGAACATTGGGCGGGCACTCTGGTATTGGTTTTCCAACCAGCCGAGGAGACCGGCGACGGTGCGAACGGCATGGTTGACGACCTGAAGAGCGTCGTCGGAGCCGTTGACGTCGCGATGGCGCAGCACGTCTTACCCGCACCCGCTGGACTGGTCGGGACCAGGGTCGGCCCAGTCCTCTCCGCTGCAGACAGCATGCGTATTACCGTATTTGGTCGAGGGGCACACGGTTCAATGCCCCAGGCTTCGGTCGACCCGATAGTGCTTGCCGCGATGATCGTCGTACGCTTGCAGACGGTGGTGTCTCGAGAAACTCGACCTGGTGAGCCGGTAGTGGTCACCGTGGGGAGCATTAAGGCGGGGACGAAGAGTAATGTCATTCCCGATCATGCGGTCATCGAACTCAATGTACGGACCTACAGCGAGCAGACTCGAATATCAACTCTCGCCGCTATTCGTCGCATCGTCAAGGCCGAGTGCGAAGCATCAGATTCGCCGAAGTCAGCAGAGTTCGAAATGTTTGACCGATCCCCCATCACCGAAAACGACCCAGCGGTTACCAAGCGGGTGGCTGAAGCTTTTGCCGACTACTTCGGTGACCGATCCAGACCCTTGCCGATGCAGACTG
>JAKAPB010000019.1 GCA_021823045.1 Actinomycetes bacterium
TCTAACCCCTCACGCCCATAGGCGGGTCAGAATCGAGTGTGGAACGAGAGAGCTATCAGACCAACCATAAATCATGGATTCCTCCCCGCCGATAAGGCTCCCAGTAAGTCGGTCGGTGGATCTAAGTTCAACTCCTCGATATCGATCAAGCCATAGTCTGATAAAACTGCGGTTGTAGTCTCGATCCTTGCGCCGGTCGGTTTCCCTCTGGCAGGGATCTTCACTGATGAGCTGGGTAGATAGCGGTATATCCAATTAGTTAGCGAAGCTCGCCTATATTGGAACTGTAGCGGCCACACAGAGGAAGAGATGTTCCAAAGAGGCGATCGTAAAAGAAAGATCCAAATTCTGGGTCAAGCAGCTCAAGTTAGATCCCAACGGGCGCTTGAGAGGTTTGGCCTCGAACCGACGGTCGTAGATGCATCGCAAGACGCAGACCGGTCGGTCATTGATGCCGCAATCTTCGCCTCAGAAGCCGACTTCAACTCAAGTTTTGCCATGGCGGTGCTGAATAACGAAAGAAACGTCTTGGTCTTTTCTGACCTTCCAACATACAACAACAGTCCCGAGTTGGATCGAATCTCCGAGGCGGTCGTGTCGGCCCATCTCAATCGGACGGAGTGGTACATAGTGCCGAGTCGCACCGAGGGAAGCTTCGCCGATCGGATCGAAGCGGAAATAGCCCTCACCGGGGCAGCCTCCACCTTTGAGATCCAAAACCCAAACAGCTCAGATTGTCCCGGATCCAGGGTGCTCGCCACGGTCTCTGTCGGCTTCAAACATCGGCCGGTCGTCGTCGCCAAAGAGGTAGCCGGGGCTCATCTGATACGAATTGGCTTCTCCATAGAAGACGCCGTCAACTCCGAGGAACTAATCCACTTAGTATCTAGATTGGCCACCTACTCATCCAAGGCCCCTAACAAAAAGTCCCTCGGCGTAGGGGTGGTCGGTTACGGCCCCTTTGGAGGGATGGGCCACTTTCATGGCAAAGCAGTCACTGCGACACAGGGTTTAGAGTTCATAGCGGCGGTGGATCCAGATCCAAATCGCACCAAAGCTGCGGCGTCTGAATTCTCGGGTATTCGCACCTACCGCCACTTCTCAGAGTTAGCCCACGACCAAGACGTAGACATCGCCATCGTCGCTACCCCGCCCTCTTCCCACTTCGAAATAGCACGATCACTGCTAGCCGCTTCTAAACACGTCGTGATAGAGAAGCCGATGTCCCTCACGGCAAGAGAGGCAGACACCCTCATCGAATTAGCCGAAGCAGAAGGGTTAATGCTGAGCGTGAATCAAAATCGCAGGTGGGATCAGGACTTCAGGGCGATAAAAGCTGTGATCAACAAAGGTCGATTAGGGGAGGTGTTCAATATTGAAACCTTCGTCGGAGGATTCGAACACCCCTGTCGGGCTTGGCATTCAGAAGAAAGCATTTCGGGCGGAGTGGCCTACGATTGGGGATCTCACTACATCGACTGGATCTTTCAGCTGCTAGAGGGGAAACCAAAGTACATAAGCGCCATCGGCCACAAGAGGGTCTGGCACGACGTAACCAACCTCGACCAAATTCGGGTGAGGATGGTCTATCCCGACGGCAAAGAGGCGGAGTTCTTCCAATCCGAAATCGCCGGATTTAGGCGGCCAAAGTTCTTCATTCAAGGGACCGAAGGAACCCTCATCGGCGAATACCGACCAATTCGCTTCGAGTCGGTCTCGGCCCCAATGGGATACCTAGCAGAAGATTACCACCACGCAGAAGCACCTTCTGAACTGAAGCTCGCGAGTTACCGGCCCGGGGGCGGGCTAGAAATCACCGATCTCCCGCTACCGAAGCCCGACAAATTCGGCTTCCATCGCAACGTCGCCGATCACCTGCTCCTTGGTGAAACCCTGGAAGTACAACCCAACGCGGTTCGGAGTGTAGTTGAGGTATTAGAAGCGGCTCAGTATTCGTCAAAAAATGGCGGCGTCAACGTCGAGCTTAAAGAGGAATAAGATACGCCGATGGCCTTACGCTGGGGTATCTTGGGAGCTGGTTCTTATGTAGCCAAAATTGCCGTAGTCCCTGCGATGATGGAGGCACTCAACTGCACGATCTCGGCCATCCAGACCGGTTCTAACGCCGACTACTACCAAAGCACCCTGCCAGAGGCGAGGATCTATACCGATCCAGAAGAGTTGCTAAATGACAAGTCGGTCGACGCGGTCTACTTGCCCCTGCCAAACGACCTCCATGAGACTTGGATAAAAGCGGCGATAGATCACCACAAAGACGTACTGTGCGAAAAGCCGCTAGCCACTGATAGCAATAAGGCGAGGGAGCTCTACGAATACGCAAAGATGCACGGTCAAATCTTGTCCGAAGCCTACATGACCTCCTATCACACGAGGCATAGATCTGCGATCGCAAGAGCTATGCAGAATGGGTCGGGCGAGATCCAACATATCGTCTCGATCTTCTCAGGAGTACTGCACTGTGCGGAGTCGAACTACCGGTGGTCAAGGTCGAAAGGCGGCGGGGCGCTTTTGGATGTAGGGATCTATGCCCTCGCACCGATAGTAGAGCTCCTTGGACCCGATCCGGACGAGATTACCGCTCGCTTCAGGGCGAACCGGATCGCCAGAGCAAACGACGCGTCCGAGGAACTGATTACCACAACCCTGGCTTACAAAAAAGGTGCCACGGCCGATATATTCTGCTCATTCGTCTCCGCCGAGGAGCAGCGGCTGCTAGTAGTCAAGGAGAAGGAGTTGATCGAGATCAACCGAGCTTGCACTCCTGGGTTGACAGACGATAGCTACTTGCTCACCGATACCCACGGTGAGAAGAGCTCAGTAGTGGCTGGCGAATCAGATCCCTATCTCGAGATGGTCGAAGCGGTATCCAAAGCGATCCTCGAGCGACGCGAGCCGAGTTGGAACGGCCAGAAATCAATTGCGATCAGTTCGCTGATCGACAGGATAACCGAGGCAGCCAGGGCCCTATGACGCAACTGCTCCTCGGTCATAGCTCCTAATGGCCGACATAGGAAGCAGATACCCGATTCGCTCGATCGCTAGGTCAACCCGAGGTGAAGGGCCTTCTCTTTTAGTTCATCCTTGGCTCGTGGGTGGGCGATATTTTCGATGATTAACCTCGCCTGTGCCCGCTGGCTCCTGCCCAAGATATGTGCACTGCCCCACTCAGTGACGAGTGCGGAGTGTTGAAATGAGGTTACCGGTCCATTAATACAGCCGACCACCGTGGAGGAATCGGTCTTAGGATGCCAGGATCCAAGAGCGATCACTGCGTGTCCACCTTTGGAATGAAGTGCCCCGACAGTAAAGTCGGTCTGGCCACCGAATCCCGAATATATCCTCCCTCTGACGTGATTCGCATTCGCTTGGGCGAAGAGGTCGACCTGGATCGCTGTATTAATTGCGGTCATCTGGTGGTGCGCGGCTATGCGAACCGGGTCATTAGTGACTTCAGTCCTGAAGAGCCTTACCCGCGGATTCTTGTCAACCCAGCTATAGAGTTCCGAAGACCCGAATAGAAATGAGGCGACTATCGGTCGGGACTGGTCGGTCGCCCCTTTCCTCTCCAGTGTCAGAACGCCGTCTGAAAACATCTCCGACCAGAGGGCTAGTCCTTTGCGATGGGTAAGGGCGGCCAAAACTGCGTCAGGAATTGCTCCAATACCGAGTTGCAATGTGGATCCATCCCCAACTATCTCCGCTACGTTCTCTCCGACCGCTTCTGTGACGAAGTCGGTTGCTGCGGCTAAAGGTGAAGTAAGGTCCTGATCGACCTCGATGGCAAAGTCGATCAACTCGGCGTCGATCTCGCCGTCTCCAAAGGTGTAAGGCATATTCTTGTTGATCTGGGCGATGACTACACCGCCCCGAAACCTAACTCGCTCTATCGCCGCCACCATGATATTCACCTCGATTCCAAGGGACACTTTGCCTCCAACCAGTGGAGACGTGTGCACTAGGACGACGTCTGGTGGTCTAGATCGATCGAAAAGCTGAGGGACCAACGAAAGCCTCATCGGCAGATAATCAAGCTGCCTCCCCGAACTCCTAAAGCCTGGTCCGACAAACGGAGTCTCATGGATTACCCCGCTCCTGTTAGGCATAGGATCTTGCGCATTGAGCACGAAGAGACGATAACGCTCGACACACTGGTCGAAAATCTCTAGCAGCCTCTTCGGAGTGGCAAAGTTGCCACTAGCGACCACCCTCGGTTCATTATCCTCATAGCGGCTGAGCTCTTGAGAGAGCCTAGCTTCGTCGACAATACGCATGGTTGCGGCAACTCCTAGACCTAAACTGCCCCCTCAGGGGGCCATGCTAGCTAAGAATGGAACCGGGCTGGCCGCAGACGCTCTATCAATACCTTTAACAGCTCGAATACCAGCTCGAAGTTGATCGCGCTCGTCTGCATAGTAGACATCCATTGCCGCAAAATATGCATATCCTTCTGCGGCACTAGCCGTGGAATTACCGAAGGGGTTCTGGCGTTTTTAACCCTCGTGCACACCTTCCCTAAAACCCAGATGTTCGAATCAAAATTAGGCTTAAGTATCACATACGATCTCTGGGACGGGGCAGGCCGGGGACTGATACTTGTCCATGGACTAGCCTCCAATGCAAAGCTCTTCTGGCCGCTGGCCGAACGACTAAATGAGCTCGGATACCGGGTCACCGCGGTCGATCAGCGGGGACATGGGCGCTCAGATAAGCCAGATTCCGGTTACGGCTTCGACGAGGTCTGTTCCGAGCTCTTCGATCTGGCAGAGAATCTATCGGCGATAGACGATGGCTGGTCTAATCCGATCCTGGTCGGCCAGTCCTGGGGTGCTTCTGTCGTGTTGGAAGAGGCGAGGCGATCAAGCGGAAGCTATTCTGGCGTCGTACTGATCGACGGAGGGGTTGTCCCCATGTTCAGACATATTGCGACTTGGGAAGAGTGTCAGGAGAGACTAGCCCCACCGGACCTATTGGGACTCTCTTATGCGACATTTGAAGGCTTCGTACGCTCCCACCATCCGGACTGGTCCGAAGACGCTATCGAGGGAACCCTGGCCAACATGGAGTTGCTAGGCGACGGGACGATCAGACCACACTTAAGTCGCTCAAACCACATGCAGATCCTGAAGGGTCTGTGGGAATACGATCCAGTTGAGGCATTTAGCTCCATGGAACTCGGATCGCTACTTCTGCTCGCTGCTTCGGAGGATGAGATGACAGAATCCAAGAAACACTGGGTCAAAGAGATCGAGACGATCAGACCTGAGGTCAAAGCCGTCTGGTTCGAAGGCGCAGATCACGATCTGCAAGCTCAGTATCCCAATCAAGTGGCGATGATAATCGATCAGGAGACCAAAAATGGGGTGCTGAAGTGAACCGAAGTAATCCAAAGTCCAAGGGCAAACTGGTCATCATGGGCTCGGGAGAAACCGCCCCGACCATGGTCAAGGTACATCGAGAGCTACTCGATGTACTAACCCGATCTTCAACGACGGAGATTAAGGCCTCAATCCTGGACACTCCATTCGGATTTCAAGAGAACGCCGACGAGATCACCACAAGGGCGCTCGAGTACTTCGCAACGTCGGTATCGAAAAGGTTCGGAGTCGCATCACTCAGGCGGACGTCACTCGCGACATCGGTACAGATCGAGGCCTTCCGTTCGCAGCTGCTCGCTTCGGACTACCTTTTCGCCGGGCCAGGCAGCCCGAGCTACGCCCTAAGGAACTGGTCTAGTATCGGTATCGACAAGATACTCAAAGACCGCATCATAAATGGCGCGACGGTCGTGTTTTCTTCGGCCGCTGCACTTACCCTCGGCAACTTTACCCTGCCGGTGTACGAGGTGTACAAGGTCGGCGAAGACCCCTACTGGCTCAACGGGTTAGACGTCTTCAAATTAGTCCTCGACAAGAAGGTGGCGGTAATTCCCCACTACAACAACAAGGAGGGAGCCAACCATGACACGCGGTACTGCTACATGGGCAAGAATAGGCTCGACACCTTAGAGGCCTCCCTGCCGCCCGATAGCTACCTATTAGGTGTCGACGAACATAGCGGGATAATCTTCGATCTCGAGACGCAATTTGCAAAAGTAGTTGGAATCGGCACGGTGACGATCAGGCAGGTCGGGAGGGAAACGGTCTTCCCTTCGGGTTCTGAGATTTCGATAGAGGAACTCTTTGCAGCCCATTTGAACAAGGCTAGTAAGGCCTTTCAAGTGGAGGAAGAACAGGGGTCAAGTGGTACCGAGCTAACCTCAAGGGATGCCAACATCGACCCGCTAGGCAGTGCGATCGACGACCTCACCAAGAGATTTGACGAAGCGCTATTGAACAAAGACGCACAAGGAATAGCCGAAGTTGCCTTAGACACCGAGGCGGAGATTCATGCTTGGAGTTCAGACACCCTTCAAAGCGATTCGCTCGACAGTGCGAGGCAGCTCCTAAGGAGGATCATCCACTCTCTTAGTGAAGCCGCTTCAGTCGGGATGATACCCCGTTCACAGATAATCGATCCCTATGTTCAGATCTTGATTAAACTTCGATCGACTCTAAGGAGTGAGAAGAGCTACCATCTTTCAGATCTGATTCGGGATCAGCTCGCTTCCCTTGGCGTAGAACTTAGGGATGATCCGGAGGGAACGACTTGGTTTGGCTTCGATCAGAGTTCGACTGATCGCTAAACGGGGTTCGGAAATTGAAATGGACTCGACTAGAGTAGTCTGGTTCAACTTAAGGCCCCCATCGTCTAGCGGCCTAGGACACCGCCCTTTCACGGCGGCGACACGGGTGCACATTCCGTTGGGGGCGGACTCGTTGTTAACTGTAAAACAAGAGAAACATATCTTCTGTCCTCTTACCGCAGGACTCCCGAACCTCACGTGAAATCGAGCATTTCCTCCAGTTCCAGGTCGACGAGGTGATATCCTGTCAGAAAGTGCTGCTCCATGACCTGCAATCCTAGGGAGTTCGAAAAACTCATGCTCATCGATCGGTCCAGCCTCAGCCATGGCTTGGGAAAGATTTAAGCCGCCCGCGACCAATCCTCCGCCACTTTGTCAAGTAATTCAGCCGATACCCTCGAAAGAGTCAAGGATTGCGGGACATCGCTATCAATAGCTCACCATTTCGGCACAGCAGATCGGACTTAGCGCGGAATCGGACTTCCTTGCTCCAACTATTTAGTCAACCATCAAGGCCAAAGCTGTATTGGTGACAGGAGTCTCGAATCGCTCAACTACACTGAATTCTCCTGGAACTTCCAGACTAGGACCTGTGGTGCAGCTTGGAGTGCACGCCGGCCTGTCAAGCCGGAGGCCGCGGGTTCAAATCCCGTCAGGTCCGCCACCTAAGGCAACTTAGGGTTTGGTCGAGTAGCTCAGCTGGTAGAGCGCACGCCTGAAAAGCGTGAGGTCACCGGATCGACACCGGTCTCGACCACTTGGCCAATCGAGTCCGCCCTGCCCTTCTGGCAGGTGGAACTCTACGGCCGACTATAGATGACAAAGGGGACCGGGTGCATCGGTCCCCTTTGTCATCTCGGTCGAGTGACATCTCCCCTCGCTTGCCGAGGGGGGTTTGACTTCAGATTGGCTCAAAAGGCCAAAAGCTCCGACACCACTTTGACGATCTTGTCGGTGGTGATCGAAACCTCCTCTTCGAGGCTCTTTGCGAATCCAACCGCTGGTACGTCGGGCATCGCCAGTCTCATCACCGGAGCGTCAAGACCCCAAAAGGCTTCCTCTGCGATGATCGCTGCAACCTCGGCACCCACGCCAAAGGAGATGTTGTCCTCATGAACGATCAGGACCTTGGCACAACGCATTGCAGAGTCGACTATCGCCTCGATATCAAGCGGAGCTATCGTCCTCAAGTCCAGCACCTCCACACTGGCTCCTAGATCCTCTTGCACCCTCTGCGCAGCGACAATAGCGTAATGCGCCATCAACCCGTAGGTGATTATTGTCGCATCCTTGCCCGGCCTAGAGATCCTGGCTTTGCCTAGCGGTACACGGTGCTGATTGCCCCTCGGGAGGAGTCCCTTCACAATGCGGTAGGCCTTTTTATGTTCCAGAAAAAGAACGGGAGCTGGGTCCTCAACTGCGCTCCTCAGTAACCCGGCCAAGTCCGCTGGGGTGGAGGGCATCACCACCTTTAGCCCGGGAACATGAGCGAAGAACGCCTCGATCGACTGTGAGTGGTAGAGCGCTCCGTGGACCCCGGCGCCATATGGAACCCTAATGACCATCGGCGCATCAAATGCACCTTTGGACCTGTAGTGAATCCTGGCTGCCTCAGAGACAATCTGGTCGAAGGCCGAGTGGATAAAGTCTGCGAACTGAATCTCGATGATCGGTCGCCTCCCAACCATCGCTAGACCGATTCCAATTCCGACCAGAGACGACTCGGCTAGAGGCGAATCTATGATTCGATCTTCGCCAAACTCGGCTAAAAGACCCTCTGTAGCTTTAAAGACACCTCCGTTTTTCCCTATATCTTCTCCAAGGAACATCACCTGCGGATCTTCGAGGAGCAGTTGGTGCTCCGTGCGACGTAGGGCTTCGATGTAGGTAACCACGTCAGAATCTTCCGGGTCTACTTCGGTCTCTTCGGGTTGTTCGTGGTAGGGGAAGACGAGGTCATAGACCGAATCCGGCCTCGGGTCCCTCGCCTCTTGCGCCCGAGCGACATCCTGGTCGATCTGTATCGCTATCTGCGACGTCCACTCCTCTGTGTCACCTGGCGTAATAAGGCCCACCGACTCGAGGTAATTCTTGGTAATGATCAGGGGGTCGTTTCTCTTAGCCTCGTCCACCTCGGCCTGATCTCGATAAAACTTGTCGTCGTCGTCGGATGTGTGAGGCAAAAATCGATAGGTGTGCGCCTCTATCAGCGTCGGACCTTCGCCGGATCGGGCCCTGGCCCACGCCCTGGTCACTGCGTCATAGACCGCAACCGGATCGTTCCCATTTACCGCCTCCCCGGGGAATCCATAGCTCGCAGCTCTTATGTATAAGTCCTTGACCGCCGACTCTTTGGCCAGGGGAACTGAGATCGCATAGCCGTTGTTTTCGCAGAGAAAAATGATCGGCAATTTGTGTATGCCGGCAAAGTTCAGCGTCTCATGGAAGTCTCCTTTTGAGGTTGCACCATCACCGAAACTGGCTAAGACAACGGAGTCTTTCCCAGCGAGTTTGATATCCAAAGCCGCTCCTGCGGCATGAGGAAGTTGCGTTGCAATCGGCGACGACCCGGTCAGGATCCGGAGCCTTTCATTGGCCCAATGCGAAGGCATCTGTCGACCTCCCGAGGAGGGATCGTCTTCCTTGGCAAATAGTCCCAAAAAAATCTCGTATGGCGACATACCCATTGCCATGACCATACCTAGATCTCGGTAGTAGGGAGAGACCACGTCTTTACCGACACTAAGCGCATTAGCAGCGGCGACCTGTACCGCTTCATGTCCGGATGCTGGCACCATAAACGGAGCTTTCCCCATGCGATTCAGTGCGAGACATTTCAAATCGACCGCCCTGGCGAGCATCATCTGACGGTATATCCCGATCATCCTTGCGTCAGTCAGGCCGACTTGGATGTGTTTGTTGACAGGATCTTTCGACATCTCAGACGAGGCGGCAGCCACCTGTATCGGTTTAGTAGACTTTCTGAACCATCCCATAATTTCTACCCCCGAAAACTTGACATCACACACGGACATCGATGTCATAAGGACTGCTATTTGACTCTAAAGGAGCCCATCAAGTTACGCCAAAGTTAGCGGCCAGCGACATATACAAAAAGCTACCGCTTTGCGACCCCAAATCCCGATCTCTACTGATGATGTCTCGCTAAAAACTAGCATCACCCAATACGACCACATTGGACAATCTATGGCTGTTTTGCTTCCCAAGAACGGAATTTGGAAGCCCATCGGTATAAAAGCCTAATATTACCTATCAATATCTTCGATAAATCGTGACGCTGCTCACCATTGCTGCAGATGACGGCTCTTTTATAGCAATTTCCCAAAAATGACAAAAAACAGAGTTCTCCCTTATAACCGCTAAGAAATAAGTGAATTTGCCCGGTGATACAGATAGGCTTTGCCCATGAACACGCCCAACGTTTCACACTCGGTTACTCTCAGGGTAGAATTGAGTCATCGCCCGGGCTCTCTCGGTCGTCTCACTACAGCCATCGGCGACGCAGGTGGCAATATTCTGGGACTAGACATTGTCGAAGTACTCGGAGACGTAATCGTCAGGGATGTAACGGTACTCGCAGCAGATGCAGAGCACGCAACAGCAATACGCCAGGCGGTAGAAGAGGCAGAAGGCGTTCATGTAAGGACGGTACTGGACAGGACATTTCGCCTGCACCTCGGTGGGAAAATAGAAGTTCGCGGAAAACACCCGATTACAAGCCGTGACGACCTATCCATGGCCTATACCCCAGGTGTCGCCCGAGTATGCATGGAGATTGCAGAAAAGCCGGTGGAGGTCCATCGTTACACAATCAAGTCCAATTCCGTCGCTGTGGTAACAGATGGCACCGCAGTCTTAGGACTCGGCAATATCGGACCTCATGCGGCTATTCCGGTGATGGAGGGGAAAGCCCAGCTGTTCAAGGAGTTCGCCGGAATCGACGCCTTTCCGATCTGCCTGAAGGTCGACTCCACTCAGGCACTAATTGAAGCCGTTGAGAGCTTGGAGCCGGTTTTTGGCGGGATCAACCTCGAAGACATTGCGGCTCCCCGCTGTTTTGAAGTCGAAGATATCCTAAAGTCTCGACTAGACATACCGGTCTTTCACGACGACCAACACGGAACCGCTGTTGTCGTACTTGCGGCGCTTCGTAATGCGCTTAGGGTGATCGACAAGAGGATGTCCGATCTTTCGATCGTCATCGCCGGAGCCGGCGCAGCTGGGGTGGCCATCGCAAAGATTCTCACCAATGCCGGGGCCCCGAATGTTATGGTCGCCGATCGCAAAGGGCTGATCTTCGAAGGTCGTGAGGACTTCACCGGGATGAAGCAGTGGCTCGCAGAAAAGACCAACCCAGATCGGAAGATGGGTTCGGTCGGTGAGGCGCTCGCTGGTGCGGATCTATTCGTAGGAGTATCCGGGCCCGGGATCGTTCACCGAGAGGATATCCTTCGCATGGGCAAGAATCCGATCGTCTTTGGCCTCGCTAACCCTACCCCAGAAGTAATGCCCGAAGAGATCGAGGGCATTGCTGCGGTAATAGCGACTGGCCGTTCCGACTATCCGAATCAGATCAACAACGTGCTGTGCTTCCCGGGAATCTTCAGGGGGGCACTCGACGCAGGAGCTATGAGCATCACCGAGGCGATGAAACTAGCGGCAGCGACTGCGATAGCGAATTCGGTAGGTGAAGACGAACTCTCCCCCAGCTACGTCGTTCCGAGCGTCTTCAACAAGTCGGTTGCACAGATGGTCGCACAGTCGGTTGCAGAAGCCGCCCGTCACGACGGAGTGATAAGGCACACACCATAGAGCTAGCAGATTGCGCCATCCATCGACGCTAAGGCTCCAAAAAAGTCCTCTAAAATCTTGCGGTTCCCCAGAGGCTATAGCCCGGATCCTCGAGTAAGTAGCCGTAACTTACGGTCGTCCTAGAAAGCTCGGTGCTCATCACAAATCACCTCTGGAGCTTTATAAAGTGCGGTATTCAATGCGTCCGCATCCACCCTACAGGTTTAACTCGGAGGTGAAGATAGCTCAAGTAATTGCTGCACATTTAGCATGGACGCTGCTTCCTTCGCTAGCTTGATACGGCCTTCAGCAAGGTCCACATATCTTGCGTCAACCTCGACGCCAACATAATGTCTGTTTGTCTTCAGACAGGCCAGTGCGGTCTGCCCAGCCCCCATGAAGGGATCTAGCACAATATCGCCCACGTAAGTATTTAGCTCGATCACGCGCCTTGGGAGCTCTATCGGGAAAGGTGCCGGATGCCCAACTCTTTTAGCCGACTCAGGCGGGAAATACCAGGTGTCCAAGGTCAATAACCGGAACTCTTCACCGGAGATCGAATCAAGGTAAGGGAGGCCCATCTTCTGTCGGGTCTTTTTAGAATGCACCCTGGAAAAACTCCCCTTTGATCCGACGATGATTCTTTCAGTAACATCTCGCAGTACGGGATTCGATGCAGACTGGTAGGATCCCCAGGCACAGCTTCCGTTGGCACCTTTGCCTTTGATCCACAAGATCTCGCCCCGCATGAGAAAACCCAGCTCATCCTGGAGGATCGTGACCAAATCGGCTGAAAGTGATCTGTAGGGCTTTCTCCCTAGGTTGGCAACATTGACTGCGACTCTGCCGCCCGGTTCCAGAACCCGATAACACTCAGCAAATACATCTTTGAGCATCTCCAGGTATTCGAGGTAGTCACCCGGGATATGGCCACCCCTGATCGACTCCTCATACTCCTTGCCGACGAAATAGGGTGGCGAGGTAACCACCAATGCGACGCAGTTGTCTGGCAAGAGACTCAAGTCACG
>JAKAPB010000517.1 GCA_021823045.1 Actinomycetes bacterium
TGTCCGACGGCCACGTTAGACCACGACCCGGCTCTGGATCAGGAAAGTCACACGAGCCGTTCGAAATTGACCTGAGCCCCCTGGTCTCCCACCTCAAAGGCGAGGGCGTTTTCACTATCCCCTACGGGCCAGTTAGGTCTGGCGTGTTCGAATCCGTCGAGTACCTAGTGGAAACTCCCGGCGAGGATGTCGCTCACCTTCGAACTCGGGCCTTTTATAAGCACAGGGGGGTCCAAATCGCCTTCGAGGGGTTAGACATAAACGATGGAGCACTCATGGCCGAAAGAAGTGAAGGTGTCGCCAGTGTAGCCCACTGCATCGCTTACTGCGGGGCGCTCGAAAAAATTGCCGGAACAGAACCTCCGGTCATGGCTGGTCTGGTCCGGGTGATACACGCCGAGTTGGAGCGGATTGCAAATCACCTAGATTCAATCGCCCGGCACACCGAAGCCGCAGGTCAGGCTGTTGCATACTCAAGATTCACCTTCCATAAAGAGCGATTACAGCGCATGCGTAGCAGGCTTTGCGGTAGTCGATTCGGGCGAGGAGTCGTCGTCCCCGGTGGAGCGGCTGGACCTCCCCAGTTAAGTGCAATTGAGCTGCTTGCCCTGCTAGACGAGATTGAACACGATATCCGATCCGACCTGAAACTGCTCATGACTACTCCCTCTTTTTTGGATCGACTGCGCGGGACTGGCGTCCTACCTCCCGCACTAGCCCGTAACTTCGCCGCTATCGGTCCAGTGGGAAGAGGATCCAACCAAAGTGATGATGTGCGTTTCACTCGCCCCTACGACGCCTATCGGCACCTTGGCCATCAACTAATTGAAGCTAGGTCTGAAGGGGATGCGCTATCGCGGCAGTGGGTACGAGTGGACGAGATAGCTGGCTCATTCCATTTCATCCGCCAGGCCACGGATCGACTCGAGAGAGCTAGCCGAACAGACGAGCTCTGGCGTTCAGAATTGGGGATACTAAACGGCGAGGATTGGGGATGGGCAGAGGCCCCGCAAGGCGAGTTGCTCTACCTGGTAAGGGTCGAAGACGGGATACTTTCCAGGGTAAAACCCCGATCGGCGTCGTTCCACAACTTAGGGCTGTTCCAAGCCGCCTTTCCAAAGGACATTCTCACCGATTTCGCTTTCATCGAAGCGAGTTTCGGGCTCTCAATAGCCGGAGTAGCGGGCTAATGCCTTGGATCCCGAGGGGCTTACAAAACGGTATCGTGACCAGTCGATACCCACAAAGTCAGGATGCTTACGCCGGAAACTTTCGAGCAGCGGTGGTGATCAAGCCTCACCAATATGACCTCACTTTCAAAACGAAGATAGTTGGCGCGTGTCCTACTGACGCCATCTTTTTCGATGACGACATACTTAGCCTCGACAGAGGACGCTGCATTCTGTGTGGGCGCTGCGAGGAGTTGTACCCCGATGTCTTCCAGTTCGATCCTGACTATGAAACAGCGTCGTCAGATCGAGGACAGCTGGTCGTCCCTTACCTAAAAGAAACCAAATCGTCGCTCGACGACACAAAGAACGAACTTGCCCAGAGAGTGAAGGCCCTGAAACGCTCCGTGCACATCCGCCATATCGATGTGGGCTCAGATGGTGCCGATGAATGGGAGGTGGCGGCCCTCACCAACCCGGTCTATGACGTACAGCGGCTCGGCATCTACTTCACCGCAAGTCCGCGTCACGCCGATCTCCTGTTGGTGACCGGGATTGGAACGGTCGGAATGGCCGCTTCCCTCCAGAAAACTCTTAACTCGATGCCTGATCCCAAAGTCGTCATCGCCGCGGGAGTCGACGCAATCAGCGGTGGCCTCATCGGTCGCGGATATGCGTCCAACGGCGGAATTAGCGAAATGGTCAGAGTGGATGTCTTCGTCCCGGGTTCGCCGCCGACGCCATTTGGCCTCCTGTATGGAATTCTCCTAGCATCAGCTCGCATTCCACTAAGTCGCTCTGGTTCAAATGGTAGTGCAACGCCGGTCACCGATACCCCTTTCAGAAAAGCAGACTTCGGCAGCCCAAGTGACAACAGACATTTGCACGAGGAAAATCAGTGAGCAGCCCGCTAGTCATCTGTGGGCTCGTCTGCTTTGCTACTGGCATCCTCGTTGACCTGGCCTTCGGGGTCAAGATAGCCAAAACACGGCCGATCCCTTATCTTTTTGGACTGCTTGGAAGCGTCCTTTTGGTGACACTTGGTGTGTACGACACCATAACAAAATCCCCCGGACCCCCGCCCTACTTCCTTGGAATAGGGCGGGGCACGCTCAGTTTCGACCCGCTAACTGGACTCTTTCTGACCTTGCTTTTCTCGATCGCTGTCGCAATCTCACTAGCCTTCTGGTCGTGGGTAAAACCCAATGGAGGTCGAGTTCATAGGCGAGGAACTGCCTCGGGATACCTACTTCTTTTGGGATCGGCCGCCGTCATAACGTGCGCGGCGGACGCTTTCTCCTTTCTCTTTGCGTGGGAGATGCTCACCGTTGCCTTTTATATCCTCACATCCGTCACCCGTTCTCATCCCGATCAGCCAGCGGCAGCATGGGCGACGATAGGAATTGGCAAAGTTAGCGGTGTTTCCTTACTTTTAGCATTTCTCCTGCTC
>JAKAPB010000518.1 GCA_021823045.1 Actinomycetes bacterium
TCATTATTAGGAGTCGTGATCCCGTTGCCACCATTTGCGGATATTGTCCCCGGCCCTGAGATTCCTCCAAGCTGAAGGTAGATGATACCGCCGCCGGTTCCCCCAGATCCTGCTAACAATGGTTCTAAATTGTTTATGGTTCCGGCGCCGCCTCCACCACCAAGAACCAAGCTAGGCGAATTCGCCGAGCCACCAAGGGGGTATCCACCACGTCCTCCGAGGTCGAAGCCGGTTGCCCATGAGTATCCGCCGTTACCGCCGCCGCCGCCGTTACCGCCGCCGCCTCCGCCGGTGTTCTCGTCGTTATACTTCTGATCCGGATCGGTACCACCACCTCCCGCATTCCCCAAGGCCCCCATGCCGAAATCACCGACGCTATATCCGTCTTTGTAGCCAGCGCCGGGGGATGAGCTTAAGTTTGGGGTTCCATAGATTCCTTCGCCTTTTTGGCCGTTGACCTTATCCGATCCAGGGGTTGATAAGTTTAATTGAGGGTAGCTACCGCTATAGCTGCTATCGCCCGATAGAGAATAACCAATCCCTCCTCTGAAGCCTTCACCACTCACGTCGATCGACTTGCCGTTCATGTTCAGTTGTCCTGAAACCATGAGTGCAAAGACGCCTCCATCGCCATATGCCGAGTTCCAGCTAAGTGCAGTGAGGTTGCTCTTCAACTCGGCATCGCTTTGGATGTTGGGTACCGTGATCAGCTGAAAGTTGCTGGCGGGAGTACTAGAGATATTAAAATAAGACCCGATTGCGCTGGTGAAAGTTACGACTTTGGTGTTTGCATCGAACGTATCAACTGTCAGAATTTGATAATCGCCAGCAGTTGTTGTTATAACGCTTCCGTAGGTGGTAGATTCCGAATTTAATGTTCCTGACAACGATGCAGCTGTGTCGACAGTCGCGCCTTGATCTTGAAGCAGCATGACGGTAGCTCCACTTTGAAGCTGATCACTAATCGCATTCCGCTGATCTGCAGCTACTGTAACCGAATTAGTGCTATTGATCGCCGTGACACTAAAGTAGCTGTTCACGAGATTGCCGCCAGATGAACTCTTCCCAGAGACGTCACACATGCTGCCCGAGGTGATGGCTCCGATTCCACTATTGCAACCTGACGTTGCGGCAAAAGCTGTACCGAATCCAAAGAGCGTGGCTGAACCTACGCCAATAGTTCCCAGCGCGACAGACAGAACTAGCCTTGTTTTGAACCAACGCCTAAGAAGCACTTGCATACGAAACCTTCCCATAAGTAGCCTTCTAGGTCGGTTTCGCCCTCGCTATACGTGAGCAAGGCGACCAATAATTTAGCGCCCACGCGTCATTGCTTCCTAGATTTACCACATTAGGCGCGTTTATCGCCGGAGTCAATGTCACAATATAAATTAAAGATAAAAACACTTTCATGAACGGCCCGTGTTATTTGCGCGTATATCTATGAAAATCCGGGAAGGCTTCCGGGCAAAAGTCGTGGCACCGATGGATCCAAGGAGCACCTGCCGATCCACCGGCGTCGAGAAAACCGCTGACCCCACCTCGGCGGTTCGGCTGCCCGACGGCGCAGACACGAACCTACAGTTCAGGAAATACTCCGATCCGCCAGCCCCCGATAATGCCCAGCTGTAACACTCGCGCCCAATCTGAACAGCAAGAGACCCGGCGCTAGGTGCTCCATCAGAGCTATAGGGCCGGGTCTCTTCGAATTCTTTTGGTAGGTCTAGGTCTTGCTCGACCTTCTCCTTTTTCTCGGCGCAAGCAGGAATAGTCCAGCACCGGCGCTAATAATCCCCAAGCGCCACCACCAAGCAGATGACCAGGGTTCGCCGGTGTGAACCGAAGGAACCTCGATTGTCGATGGGGACGGGATAGGCGTAGAACTCGCCAGGGGAGTCACTGGCACATTAGGGGGAGCGGAGGCCACAATTGGTGCCGAAACAGAGATCACGGCGCTCGCCTGCACCGGTGACAGAAAGTCACCGGTATCGGTCAATATAGCTGTATTGGTCACTGAACCTACCGGCGTATTGGCGGCAATCAGGACTGGTATAGAGATGGTCCCAATACTCGGATTCAATAGGCCGCCAGACGGAGGCTGGAAGGTACAGGTGATCGTCTCGGAAGAGACCGAGCAGTGAGTACCCGTGCCCGCCGGAAAGGCTGACCCGGTATCCGTAACCGGTCCATCGATAGTCACATACTGCGGCATAGTATCGCTGAGCACAACTTCAGAATTCACCTGACCCTTAAAGGATCCAGCAATCGTGAAGGAATCCGTAGATCCTGCGACTACCGAGGGATCTGCGGCGGTCTTGATCAACGCGTCGGAAAGCGAAACACTCGGATGAGTGACTACTGGTGGACTAGGTGGGTAGCTCTCGGGAGTAATGGTGATCGATGCGGAGGAGTCGACAGTCACATTACCTAGAGTAATCTTCGCCGTGTTCGTCAATGTTTGGCTTGGGGCGGAGCTAGCAGTCGAAACATCCACCACGACATTTGCGAAGCTTGGGTCAAATATTCCAGTCGGCGAAGGAGTGTAGGTACATACCACGGTATCCGACATTAGGCTGCAACTATCCCAAGCCAATTCCGAGCCTGTCGGACGGT
>JAKAPB010000519.1 GCA_021823045.1 Actinomycetes bacterium
GGCGGTGGTGGCAGTGGCCCTCACGCAGTACCTTCCGAACTTCTCCCTCGGCTTCTGAGTTCGTTAAAAGTGGGTACCGACCCAGACTTCGATGAAGACTAGTCTTCAGACACGCAGAAGAAGAGCCATCTCTCCGATCATCGCAACCATCCTAGTCGTCGCCATGACCATAGTCGCCGCGGGGGTCCTCTACACCTACTTCACGACCACGGCCAGCAGAGCCCAGAACACCAACCAGATCCAGGTGAGCGCCTCCATCGCGGTAGCGAGCGGCTCGGGCACCGGCACGGCCGTCGTCTCAGTGACGGACTCCGGCTCGATAGCGTTGACGGGCCTGACCTTGGGCGGCACCGTCGTCCCTGCGACCCAGCCAACGTGGATCCCAGCGCCCTCCACAGGCTCACCCATAGCCCCCGGCGGCGGGACCAGCACCACCTTCTCCACGGCGACGTCCGTCACGGCAGGAGTGTCCTACACAATCACCGTGGCGGCCACTTTCGCCAACGGCGCGACCCAGACCCAAGTGGTCACTGTGACTGTACAGTAGGGGTCAAGAGCGGGCCCGGGCGAATCCAGGCCCTCCCCTCCTTTTAGCGACAGAAAACTTGTTCTTGGGATGAGGGTTCGGGGAAAACCAAGAAGAGCCCAAGCCGAGATTATCGGCGCTCTCTTCTTCATAGTCCTGGCGATGATTGTTTTCAGCCTCTTCACGGCCCTTCTCGCTGCCCAGTACTCCATGGCGAGGCAGGCGGCTGAAGCCCAATCCGTGGTGGGCGAGAAGGCGGAGGAGAGCCTTTCAGTAAGCCTGAGCTCGGGGACGGTGACCATCCGAAACAACGGCCCGACTACTGCTGTGATTTCCTACTACGTGGGCATAAACGGCGGCGGTCAACAACAGGTCGTAGCCATGGGCGAGACGGTGACAGTCGCCCCACGAGGGACTTCGGCATTTTCGGTTAGCCCCTCCTATCAGAGTATCGGAGTGGTGACTTCATTTGGGAATATGTGGTGGAGCTCCTAAGAGAGATTATTGCACCTCCGCCGCCTGGATACTCGTTAGCCGCTAGTCGAAAGAGTCATCATCTGTGCGAATAGCATCACAATGCGCCTCAGTAGTACTCCAGCGAGGATGACCAACACATCAAGAACAGGAGAAAACGCTGTCCAAAGCATTGTGATTACCTCCTCGGAGGCAGTCCACAAGCACCTCAGGGTGGCAACCACAGAATCGAAAGCCTTCTTTGATACTTCTATAATGTTTGAGATGCTATCGGAGACTTGCTTTCTTAAGTTCTCGTCTAATGCTATGCCGAGCAATATGCCGATTCCAATCACGGTCACGACAACCCAGGCCCAATCAGGAATCTTGGCCAGAGCATCTGTGGCCCCAGAAATGATGGCGGTGACTAGACCCACAATCAACGCCAGGATTTCGCTAATGGCTCTTATGATACCTACAATCAGGACGGAAGATGCGCTAATCATGGCCTCGACGGAAGCAGCTACCACAAAGAAGGAGAGGGTCCCACTCTCGTAAGTCACTACTACACTTGCCGTGTCACTCAACTCCCATCTTTTGACCTCATGCTGAGCGTCAAAAGCACGCTTATCGTAGCTCACGACCGCCTCTGCGCCTGTGTCTATTGCGATTGCTAGGAACGGTACATCTTCGGGCGCTTCTTCGTTGACTAATTCTCGGGCCCTCGTCAGAGCATCGCCCTTGCGTGTGCGAACGGTCTTGATTTCACTAAGTAGCGCATCTGCTTGTGCCCGGGCTGCCTCTTTTGAAACGCCTTTGGGAAGATCATGTTCTATCTCACGATATACTTCGTCACTGATATCAGGAGGGGCCAGCAACTCTACGAATTCAGATGCAAACAGTCTCCTCGTAGAGGAAGGCTTTCCCTTGGCCACCCTGAATGCGTCTTTGACGACCACATTGGAGTCAACGACGAGTTTCAATCGAGTTTTGACCCCTTTGAGAGAACTTGGAAAGATGCTAACAAGCTCGTCCCTCAGCTCTTCATAGATGTCTGCCGGAAGGTCGCGACTGATTTTCGTGAGAAGACTCTCGAAGTCCTCCTCAAACTTGCTGAAGTCGCCGAAGCGGCCGTGTAGAAAGGAGTCAAGGCGACTCTTCGATGCCGATTGCATGCAAACTCAATGTGGGGAGAATGATTTAGCAGTTCCTAATGGTCGCAGGAGAGTGTTTCGATTGGTTGTGGATTCACTGTGCCGCCGCCGATATTTCGATTGAGGTATCCGACCGGTAGGGCGCGCACTGCGCCTTCCTTGTGGTCATTATCAGCTTAACCGCCAATTAGCCAAGTAGATCCTAGCGTTGACAAGGTCTCGTAGCTGACAGTAGTTGTGACGGGAATTGTTTCAGTAATCCAGTAGGTGTAAGTGTTGTAAACTGCTGAGCAGGAGTACTGCGAGCCTGACGGGCAGTGGCTCATCTGGCCAAGGATGACCGTGTGAGCCTGATACACCGGCGAACAGGAGTACTGCGTGGTCGAGCTTCCCGAAGGACAGTAGGAGAGCTCGCCGAGACCGGTCGTGGTCGTCTGCTGGCGGTACAATGGCGTACAAGCGTAGTAGCTTCTTAGATAT
>JAKAPB010000520.1 GCA_021823045.1 Actinomycetes bacterium
AGAGACATACAAACGCGGACCGCAGGACTCGGGTTTAAAGACCACGATGTCGCAGATCTCTTCCCCGCCGATCTTCCCCGTCCCATTGGAAAAGAGGGTTGCCAAGGTCAATTTTCATGAGGTTGGAAATTCTGAAATTCCGACAGAGATAGCTGACCTTCGGATCATTTCTCGATTCATTCCGCACTCCGATTTGACCCTCGGATTTAGGGTTGAGGCTTTCGGAAGGTCGATAGCCTACATAACCGATCACCAGCAGGGGTCTGATCCGATCTACGTCGACCCGATGGTACTTGAGCTAGCCCAGGACTGCGACCTTCTTATCCACGATGGACAGTACGACGACGATGAGTTTATCCAGAGGCCAAACTGGGGGCATTCGACCCTGGCATACGCTGTCCAAGTGGCCAAGGCTGCCTCGGCAAAGCGCTTGGTCATCTTCCATCACGACCCTGACCGTAGTGACGACGAACTTGACGCCCTGCTCGGGGAGTACTTCGTCAATTCGATGGCCGTGGGAGTGCCTCTTATCGGAGCCTGGGAGGGGATGGAGCTCGAGGTCGAATAGCCGATGGGATCGGCCTGGTACATCGTACTATGATCAACATTCGAGCTTTAGATTGAAACAGGGGTGCTCGTGGCCGACCTAGAGATGATAGAAGAGATCCAAGACGTAGTGCTGGTTAGGCCACAAGTTTTCCCCGACCCACGGGGGAGGTTCATGGAGACCTACCGCCGATCGTGGTTCCCGCTGGGAAGGGAGATGATCCAGGGCTCCAGGTCCGATAAGCAGGCTGGATCCCTAGTGGGACTGCACTATCACCTCCATCAGGCCGATTACTGGTATGTGCCCAAGGGCAGGGCTCGGGTTGTCTTGCACGACCTAAGGGTCGGATCGCCGACCGACGGAAATACCTTTAGTGTCGAGATCGGAGACGAGTTCGAGGTCGGCCTCTTCATCCCCCCGGGGGTAGCGCATGGGTTCTGTGCTATCACCGATATGACCCTGACCTACCTAGTCGACGGATACTACAACCCCGCCGACGAACTGGGCGTTTACTACCTCGACCCGGCCATCACGGCCGATTGGGGGGTCGCCGATCCGGTGGTTTCAGAGAGGGACAAGACTAACCCAAAGCGGGACGAAATCCCCGGCCCGCTGCGCCCCCGGCTCGGTCTTAGGAGCTGATATCATTCTTTAATTCAGCGAGTGATTTCGCTCGGCCTTACCCCGGAGGATTGTCAGGCCTTCGGAGGGGAGGACAGACCGATTTCAACTTCGACACGACGACTCCTCGAGAATTGTGGGCTTCACCAAGGCAGCTTGCAATTAGAGGCTTAGCGTGTGAGAATTGTTGATGACGTCGATTTCATCGGGGTGATCAAGGTGTCTCACGGAGAACTAAACAACTCTTCCCGAGGAGAACGCCTCGATGATCTTGCTAAGGTGCGCCTGGTTAGATCGATGGCCCTCAAAAAGAGGTTGTCATTCTCGCTCTTCCTCTTCCTCGTATTGGTGCTGCTGAAGGACATTTTTTTGCCCGGTCGCGCTATCGTCCCGTCGCTTTCAATACCCGGCGGGTCGCTTTCGATGCTCCCTTCGGCGGTGATGATTCTGGCGCTCATTATGGTGCTGCTTTTGCCGTATTTAGGAATGGGGCGGTCACCGCACTCACGGTACTACGCCTCGGGGGGCGGCGGCTTGGGATCCCTTTTGGGCGAGGAGAGGTTGGCCCATGAGCTACAAGGGATAATCGACCAGCTCAGATGGCACCAGGAGATCACCAAAGAGCTAGGGGGTAACGTTCCAAAGGGAGTTCTGTTCGAGGGGCCACCCGGTACCGGCAAGACAATGGCGGCGAGGGCGATTGCTCAAGAGATTTCCGTTCCTTTTTTAGTGGCGTCGGCGTCCTCGTTCCAGTCGATGTACTACGGTCAGACGAACCGTAAAATAAGGAGTTTTTTTCGTTCGGTGAGGAAGGCAGCCGACAAGAGCGGCGGGGCGATTGGCTTCATCGATGAAATCGACGCAATAGGGGCCACCAGGTCCTCCATGGGTTCTGGGTCGGTCAGGGAGGGTGTCACCGGAGTTGTAACCGAACTTCTAGTCCAGCTGCAGAGTTTCGATTCACCCTCGGGACTACACAAGGTATCCAGCTACCTCTCCAACTCTCTACCATCTCCGGTAGTCGCACTTTGGCGGCGACTCTTTCCGGAATTACCCAAAGGAAGGGCGGTCTTTATCGCCGCTACCAATAGGGCCTCTGAATTAGATCCGGCACTGGTAAGGCCCGGTCGCTTTGACCGAAGGGTCAACTTTGATCTCCCGACAACTAAGAAGAGGGAGCTCATCATCCTTGGACTGTTGGCAGATCGGCCGGCTTCTCAATCTGCGTTGGCTTCCGTGGCGATGATCGCTTCACAGACCGCAGGGATGAGTCACGCCGGTGTGGCGAGGCTCGTCGAAGAGGCGGCGGGCTTGGCCTGGCGTCGGGGTTCGAAGGTAATCGACGACCGTGACCTTTGGGATGCCTTAGCGACTACCCGTATCGGAATCGCCGAAGGATCTCCCTATCCGCCGGAGCAGCGAATGAGGAT
>JAKAPB010000521.1 GCA_021823045.1 Actinomycetes bacterium
CGAGTCGATATCCGCTGCGACCATCATCTGGACCAGTTCCGGAAAGTCGACCTTCCGATTCCAGCCGAGAGCTTCCTCGGCCTTCTTCGGCTCACCTACCAACAGGTCAACTTCTGCCGGACGGACAAAGCGCTGATCCAAGCGGACATAACGCTGATAATCGAGCCCGGCGGCGGCAAAAGCGAGCTCGCAAAACTCCCTGACCGAATGGGTTTCCCCGGTTGCAACTACGTAGTCCTCAGGGTGATCCTGCTGGAGCATCAGCCACATCGCCCGGACGTAGTCGGCTGCGAACCCCCAGTCCCGCTGGGCGTCCAGGTTGCCAAGTGCCAAGTGGTCCGCCAGTCCAGCGACTATCTTGGCCACGCCAAAAGAGATCTTCCGGGTGACAAACTCTAAACCCCTACGAGGTGATTCGTGATTAAATAGGATTCCAGAACAGGCGAAGAGGTCGTAGCTCTCGCGGTAATTGACGGTGATCCAGTGCCCGTAAACTTTAGCCACGCCGTATGGGCTGCGGGGGTAGAAAGGGGTATTTTCGCTCTGAGGAACCTCTTGAACCTTGCCGAACATCTCCGACGAAGAGGCCTGATAGAACCTGGCTTCAGGGGCGACGGCCCTAAGTGCATCGAGCAAGCGGGTCACCCCTAGCGCGGTTGTCTCGCCGGTGAGTACGGGCTGACCCCAGGAGGTCTGAACAAATGACTGGGCCGCCAAGTTGTACACTTCGTCTGGACGATGATCCCTAAAGACCGTGAGCATCGACCCTTCGTCTAGTAGGTCGCCGGGGACCAAAATTAGCCGCTCTTGGATATGGGCAATTCGTTCGAAGTTCAAGGTCGACGACCGCCTCACCATTCCAACGACGTTGTACCCCTGCTCTAGGAGAAACTCTGCCAGATAGGATCCGTCTTGACCGGTAATGCCAGTGATAAGTGCAGTCTTTGTCATCGTGAACAATCTAGTACCGCTGGAACTTTACCGAGTTTAACTTGCGATCATCTATCTTTCCAAGCCGGTGGGCGTCTATTTAGAAAGGCCTCAATACCCTCATGGGCGTCTTCGGTCTGATTTATCAGACCGAGCATCGAGTGCAGATATCCCAGCTCTAGTTGTGAACCGCCTGATAGCAAGTTATAAAATGACCCCTTACCTAGCGCTAAAGTCGCAAGCGAACGTGAAGCCAAATTCTCGGTCAGTTTTCTGACTTCCTCTCTCAAAGACGACCTTGGGTAGACAAAGTTTACAAAACCCTTGGCTAATGCCTCAGCGGCGACTATCCTCCGTCCGGTCATCATCATCTCCAGAACGAAACGGGGACTTGCGACACGCAACAATGGGACAGAGATTATAAATGGCCAAACCCCTACGCCTACCTCGGGGAGGCCAAAGTGGGCTTGGTCGGATGAGATAATGATGTCACATGCGGAGGCAAGCCCAAATCCTCCGGCTAGGGCATAACCGTCCACCTCAGCCACTATTGGTCTTGGGCATTCCCACATCGCCCGAAAGAGTCGAACCAGTCCGCCCCGTGAGTTGTGAGCTTCCAGAAAGTCGTCGCCCCCACCCATTTTGGAGAGATCCACACCCGAACAGAAACTCTCTCCGACTCCGCCGGTAATCACTATCGTTCTTATCGAATCGTCGGCAGAGGCACCTTCAATAGCATTTATTAATCCCGAAAGCATCTCCCAATTGAGGGCGTTTTTTCGATCAGGCCGATTTAGAGTTAGCCAAAGTACGCCCCCAGCCATCTCCTGCGACAACGAATTGCCGCTCGAATTGCCAATAGAATTCGATTCAGTCATTTAGGTAGGTTAACATCTGGCGGTGCCGAGCGCAGCCAAGCGCAAGTTCAGAACTCACCGAGCTATTAGTTCATTAATGGTCTGAAGTTACTGGTTTTCCGACCCTTTGCTCGTCGTGTCGGGTTGCAACCGTTGGCCCGCTCCAACCTGTTCCCACAAGATCGCTACGAAGCATGTCGTTAGCAGCAGGCATTCAGAGTGCTCCGATAAGTTCTGGACTCTAGCGCAGTTATTACAGATCCAAATTGTACGACGCCATCTAGAGAGATCAATTAGCGGGCCTAGCAGGAATAGGAGCTGAATTCAACGCCAAGATGTCGACCCGAACCCACCGCCGCCAATGACGTGGCTACACTAGGGTAACTCCGATTTTCAAGATAGAGAACCCCAGTGACGCCGACCGAAATGACCCAGATCCAAGTGGTGGACAAGAACCGGAAGGAGAACGACCCAGAAGCGTTCCCTGACTCGATTAAGTCGACCCGATTACCAGCAGCCGAAAGAAAGAGGCTCCTAATCAGCCAGGCAGTCGATACCTTCTCGGTCAGGGGCTTTCATGCCACTTCCATGGAAGATGTGGCGGTCGCAGCCGGAGTGACAAAGCCCGTCATCTATCAGCATTTTAGGTCGAAACGTCATCTTTATGTGGCTATCCTTCGCCATGTCGGTCTCGAGATGAAAGAGGTACTCTCACAGGGCACGAGCAAGGCCAGCGGCGGCAAGATGCGACTCTATGCCGGGATGGAGGCATATTTTAAGTACGCCTATGAGAATGCAACCAGATCGGA
>JAKAPB010000522.1 GCA_021823045.1 Actinomycetes bacterium
GACAAACACCCTCGCTACCACCTTTTTCCCACCTCCGACCAGGGGCACCACCTTTTTTGCGTCGGAGGAAGAGAGCCAGTTGATGATAGCCCCATCCGCCTCCCTCCCGGCCATCTTGAGCATCTGCTCCCTGAGCGCCGCTACTAGTATCTCTGGGGCCTTCGCCGGGGGATTGGTCAGTCTAAATCCCTCGATCTCGAAGGTCTCGAAGGCGTGGGAAACCTTCTCCCCCTCCAGAGCCATCTTTAAAAACCTGACGAGATCACGGGTCTTTTGGTATGGCCGTTCAAAATCCAACCCGTTCCAGGACTTTACGATTACGTTAGAGGACGCACCCACCCCGAGGGTAAAACGGCCGGGAGCGAGGTTGGCCAACGAAGCGGCCGACATAGCAATCGTCGCTGGCCCCCTGGTGAAGGCGGGGACAATTGCTGTGCCAATTTTCATCTCAGGCACCCAATCAGCGGCGAGCACTAGCGGGGAAAAAGCGTCGTAGCCAGCTGTTTCGGCGGACCATAGCTCCTTATAGCCAAGTGAAAGGGCTTCTTTCAGAAACTCTTTATGCCCCGATAAAGGTATCTCATTAAGGGGTATCGTAAGTCCGTAACTCGCCATGAGCTAGATGCTAGCCTACTAGCACGCCTAGTTCAGGGTCACCCACGAACTGGAAATGCCATCGAATTGAGCTGTGAGGCGATACTCCCCTGCGAGATCGGTACCACAACCGCAGGATTGGCCATTCGCACCCGAACGGCGAAGGTTCCTTGGGAGCCTAGCGATACAAGGGCGATCTGTCCTTTGGCAACAGTTACTCCACCATGGAGGGTTCCTTTGGAGGACTTCACGATGTTGGCTTTTGCCTTGGTTTCAACCGATTGGACCGCCGACGGTGGCGAATTGGTGGTGGTTATGGCCTCCAATGAGTAGCTCCCGCCGTTGCCGCCACCGTTGGCATCCTGTATGGCTAGGCCGGATCCACTCGGAGGCTCGCCTTGAAAGGTGATCCACTCTTTGGCGGGGACCGAATACCCCAGTTCCGAGTAGGCAGCCGAGGGCTGACCGGCGATCGGAACTACCACATCCGTCGAGACCACGAGACCAACCCCAGAATCGCTCACCGAGACCCCATAAGCCGAGGCTTGAGGAAGAGAAGTCGAGGAGGAGAGGTTTACTACGCTAAATGACTGTGGCTCTATGGTCTGGGAAAAGTGACTCCCACCTACACCCGTACCCGCAATCACTCCGACCTTCCCCAAAGACCCCACCACGGCAACGTTAGCATTTACCACCGAGGTGGAGGGGTTGAAAATTATCAACTTGGTCGATACACCCGGCGAGTTGGTTAGAGACGGCAGATACCACTTGGATGACGGCCTATTGACCCCGAGCAACAATGAAGCACCGAAATTTGTTGGTGTTTGATACTGGCTTAGTCCAGAGACGACGATACTGCCCGACCTAGCCCTAACTTCAACGACTACATTTTGGTGACCGGGAAAGCGCTTGGAGAGGTCGAAACCAAAGGTTCCACCGGGTCGAACGACGATTCCCTGCAGGGTTCCGAGGTCGGTAACCCCCGAAGGAGAGAGGAGTCTGATGTCGAGGACCGCCGTAGTCTGCAAGGGATTAAAGATCGCCACCTTGAAGTGGGTACCAGAAGTGGTAGCCCCATCTTGCAACACCCAATAAAAGCCCGGGGTCGCCTGGCACGGTGCCGCCACGTTACCTTGTGGGGTGGTGAGTTCCACCGCCACCGCGACCTCACCCCCTCGAGCGACGATCCCGACCCCGCCTGCACTTTGATTTGAAAACAACCCGAGGTCGATCTTGTCGATGGACTTTCCAGGAACAACCAGCTTCGAAATCGCCTTGGTAGCCCCCTTGTAGTAGAGGCCAATCTCAGCCTTCTGCCCACCAAGGTTAATAAATTCAATCCGCCCAACCGCCTTCTGCCTCGTAGGGTTGGGCCATACGCAGTACCAACTGGAGGTTGAGCCACCGATACTGACGGCCGGAATTGACAAGCCGGCTGGCCCGAGGGGTGATCCGGCCAAGGAAAAGGCCTGCTGCGAGCTGACCCTACTCACCGCTAGCTTTTGGATCCCGAACCCCAAGGCGATAATTGCCACAGATATTATGACCATTATCCAAGTAGTCCGCTGGCTTTTTAGGGCGTTCTTTTTACTCTTCAGCTTTACCACCACTATCCGCCTAGACCAGGAGGAACGATTCTACTGACCGATCTAAGCATCGCCGTCTCCAGTACTACTGGAAAGTTCCGACAGGCCATCGCCGGTTTCATTATGCCCTTTATGATCGGCCAGATGGTGGGCTTGCTCGGGGCCGACTGAGGTATCCTCGGTCGCAACGGAGTCCTCTGGGGATGCTTTGGAACTCGCCCCGGTGACTCCCAAGGTTGGTCTATTGAAACCGAAATGACGGAGGATATTTTTTACCATCGCCTCGCCATTGGCATCGAGCAGAAATGAGCGCTTCCTCAACAGGGCCAACAGTACGAGTCCCAAAGCGACTAACTGCCCAATTATTCCAAAGAAGTCAATGAGGGCCAGAAATGGCGAGCCGCCCACA
>JAKAPB010000523.1 GCA_021823045.1 Actinomycetes bacterium
AGCTCACCGCGGCTCTAGATGCAATCCGGACCAGCGTGATAACTAGCAGAACCATCTGCAGAATCAACACCAACGACCCGATGAGACCGAGTTGCTGGGCTACAACGGCAAATATGAAGTCCGAGCTAGCGTTGGGGAGGTAGCCCCAAATTGCCTGTCCGGCGCCTAAACCGGTCCCAAAAATATGTCCGGAAGCGAAGGCCGCTAGCGATTGCACTTCCTGGTAGCTGGCCCCGGTCCTGTGCGACCAAGGGTGCAGGAAAGACATCAATCTCTGGGCACGATACGACTTCCCGAATGCAAAATATATACCAGCCAGCGAGCCGAGGAGCGCAATCACGAAAAGCTGCTTCTTCGGTACACCCGCAAGGGCCAAGGAGCCAAATGCGATCAGCGCCACCACCATCGTCGTTCCCATATCGGGCTCCGCCATAACCAAAATGACAATAACCCCGAGGATAATCAGGACGGGAAGTGTCGACTCTCTGAATGCAAAACTCCTTCGCTTCGAGGAGAGCACCTTGGCGGCAAAGAGCGCCAGAGCCAATTTAACTAACTCTGAAGGTTGGAACTGAAATGGCCCCAAGGGGATCCACCGCCGAGCGCCGAGTACCGAGCGGCCGAGGCCAGGAATGAGGACCACCAAAAGGCTCAGTATCGAAAGGAGTAGAAGAGGCACCGTCCAGCTTCCGATTTGAGACGGTATCACCCTGGAAGCAATACTGAAGACTACCCAACCGAGCAGAACCCAAATCATCCCCTTTATGAAGAGCGATAGCGGCGAGGAGTGCCCCAAAATGCTCGTCGTATAGGTGGTCGAAAAAAGCATGATCGCCCCAAAAAGGCTAAGAAACGCAACCTGCCAAAAAATTGATCGATAGAGATCCTCTGCCTCGGCATTTTTACCGAAATACTTTTTTATTAGGTCCATCTGTCACCCCTCAAGAGAATTGACCAGTTCACTAACGCATTTTTTGAAATCAAGACCCCTCTGCTCATAGCCCGAATACCAGTCGAAAGACGTCGCTCCCGGCGAAAGGATTACGTCACACGACGACCCACTGAGGGCATAGCCAGCCTGAACTGCCTCTTTCATCGACTTAGCCCGGACGATCTTTGAAGGCTCGAGGGTTCCGATAAAAAGTTGGGCTAGCTCATCGGTCGACTCCCCGATGAGCACTACTGCGGCCAGCTTCTCGTGTTGGCTCAAAAGTGGCTCAAAATCGAGTCCCTTGTTCCTCCCACCGGCGATCAATACACACCTACGAAGTCCGGAAAGTCCAGCTACCACCGAAGCGGGGGTCGTCGCCTTTGAATCGTTGATGAACCTCATTCCGTCCAATTCGGCCACCACTTCCATGCGATGCTCGAGCCCCTCGAACCCTTTGCACGCCCGACCGATCGCCTCGAGCGATGCCCCAGCCGAAATGGCACACGCCGAAGCGGCTAGAAAGTTCAAAATGTCATGCGGGAGGGCCTTTTTGAGATCGGACTTTGCGACGATCGCTCCAAAAGGAGAGATCAGCTCTTTTTCGGATGCGAAGAAGTCGCCCGAATCTGCGCCAAATGTGAAGAGACTAAAAGATAACTCCGGCGGTCGCCACGAGAAATCAGTGGGAATTACCCCAACGGAGCCAGCTCCGACGTTCTCGAATATTCGCAGCTTGGCTCCCAGGTAATTTTCAAATCCGCCGTGCCAATCGAGGTGGTCGGGGGTGACGTTTACGATCGCCGCCACATCGGGTGCAAATTCGCTAATGGTGCTGAGTTGAAATGAGCTCGCTTCAACCACAGCCCAGCCTTCCTCGTCGCTCAGCTCTACGAGTGGTCTTCCATAGTTGCCACACGGTATAGATCTGATCGAGCTCTCATCGAGCATCGAGTCGACGAGGGTAGTCACCGTCGTCTTACCATTTGTCCCGGTGATCGCAATGACCTTCAGATCGGTCATCCTCCACCCGAGCTCCAACTCTGAAATTACCGGGGCATCGAAGTAATGGTGCGTGGCGTGGCTCGGCCTGACCCCCGGAGAGACCACGACCAAATCGGGCCACTTAGCGTCGAGTGATAGGGCAAGTTCGTCGCTTCGAAATGCTCCAATAGCATTTCGGCTCTTTGCCAAATCCCTAAGCGCTGGATCGGGGGAATCTTCGACAACTATCACCGCTGAGGCGAGGCGACTAAGCGCCCTGTGCGCCGCCTGGCCCGACACTCCATATCCGACGACGACAACCTTAGAGACCTCAAGCGGCGTGCCTCTCACTTCACCACCGTGCCCAGAGATACAAAGTCGGCGTAAAACACTCCGACTCCCAATGCGGTAAATATCCCAGCGAGTATCCAGAAACGGATAATGACCGTCGTCTCGGGCCAACCCAGAAGCTCAAAGTGATGGTGGATCGGAGCCATCTTGAATATTCGTCTATGGAAGACCTTAAAACTAAAGACCTGGAGGATCACGGACATCGTTTCAATAACGAAAAGTCCACCGAGTATGGGGAGTAGAAAGTCCAAATTCATCACTAGGCAGAGTGCTCCAAGTCCCGCACCTATAGCTAGGGATCCGACGTCACCCATGAAGATCCTCGC
>JAKAPB010000524.1 GCA_021823045.1 Actinomycetes bacterium
GGTCGTCCTCAGAAGAGGAACTTGTCAAGGAGTCGATAGCGATCACTGTTGAGTACTCCCTATGGCGCCGGGGTTCGCATGCTCAAAAGGCCATGAAGAGTATCGCAAACCAGACAAACCAGACAAACCAGACAAGACAGACAAGACAGACAAGACAGACAGGGCGGCCAAGGTTGTCTTATTATCAAGTTAGGGCTGGATATGACGGACTTTGCTAAAGTGCCAATGTCGGCGGAGGCTGCCGCAGCGGCTTCGTTGTCCCTTGGTCCCCCGAAGCTCAGCGCAGACGGGAGCAGGGTATGTTACTCGGCCAGTTCGTCGAGGGGTAATGTCCTGTTCGTGTCGTCGGTAGATTCGCCACTTGAGAGGGTCGCAACGCCATTCTCGGTGAGGTCGGGTTACTTTGGCTTTGGCGGGTACTACTCGTTTTCCGTCGATGCAAGCTCGGTATTCGTCGTTGATTCCGGTGGAGACCTGAACCTCGTCGATCTAGCTTCGGGGTCAAGTTGCGTAATTTATTCCGGTGGAGAGGTATCTGACGTAGCTCCCTCGCCCGATGGGTCAAAGGTAGCTTTCGTCGTCGATCAAGCCTTGGTGCTTCTCGCCGATATCGAAGGAGACGAAGTCGATGTCAGTTTGATCGCTGGCGCCCCGCACCAAACGCCGGGGTATCCGCCCGCCGATTTCGTAGCGTCGCCAAAGTTTTCCCCAGACGGAGTCTACATAGCGTGGTCGGAATGGTCTTTCCCGGACATGGCCTGGGACGCTTCGAGGGTAGTGATTGTGAGAGCCGCAGGACCAAAATTTCCGCCACAAAAAGTCATTGGCTCGCCAGACGGTTCCTTCTCTGTGACCCAACCTAAGTTCTCGCCAGGTGGGTCAGAGCTATATTTCATCTGTGACCAAACCGGCTACTCCATTCCATGGCGGCTTTCACTTTCGACTTGGGAATGCAAACCGGTGGCCGAACTTGAGGTCGACTGCGCCGAACCGGACCTATCTCCGGGACAGTCCAGTTACGCCATCTGCGAAGCCGGCGTTTTGATTGCGACAAACGAAAACGGCTTCGGGACGCTATCTTTACTCGATGCAAAGGGTGGCAAAGAGACGATCCAGAGGGGTATCTTTGCTGGCATTGATGTAGCCAACGGAGTCGTGGTCGCCCAGAGGAGCGGTGCTAGGACCCCCAACTCGATCGTGACGGTCGACATTGAGACCAAGCGCTCCAAGGCGATCAAGGTAGCCTCGGCAATCTGGTCGGCGTCTAAGACGGCGGTCGAACCCGAGGTAATTGAAGTTCCCCACCGCTTCGTGGAGTTGGCCAAGTCGAGGTTTGCAGTCGACGGTGAGTTTCCCCTCGATGAGGAGAAAGTATCCATTCCAGCTCGACTGTATCGTACGAATTCCCAACCACAAGGGCTCATCTTGTCACTACACGGGGGCCCAGTCGGACAGAGCCGGGTAAATGCAAATGCGAGGTTTGAGTACTTCCTCGATCGCGGTTTTAATGTCCTCGTTCCAGATTTCCGGGGTACCACCGGCCACGGTCGGCGCTTCACTCAGGCGATCTATTCCAACTTTGGAAACCTAGACGTCATCGACTCGATCGCCGCGCTACTTTGGGCCCAAGGTGAAGGGGTCTCTTCGCCGGAGAACTCTTGGGCGATGGGTGGATCTTCTGCGGGTTTAACAGTTCTGTCGATGCTTCGGATGGGGAAAGACCTCCTAGCCGGGGGAGTGGTGCTATATCCCGTTACCGATATCGTCCGCTTAGCCCAGGCCACCCACCGTGTTGAAGAACGGTACTTCGACAAGTTGATCGGGAACCTCCCCGATAAGTTGGAAACCTACATCGAGCGTTCCCCGGTATCCTGGGCCTCCGAAGTGACCTCGAGGTTACTCGTTTTTCAAGGTAGCGAAGACCCGGTAGTTCCGGCCTATCTGACCGACGATTTTGTGGCCTTGCTAGGCGGACCATGTAGCTACATTAAGTACGAGGGACAGGGCCATGGGTGGTCCGATCCGACAATAATTGAGGACGAGTTGTCTAATATCGAAGACTTCTTGCTTCCCGATTCGGTCTGACGTCCTACTAGGACAATTGCGAACAAAGTTGATGACATCCGAGTTCGATTTCGGAGAGTAAGTGGCGGAAAGGTTTCAATAGGGTCCAATTAATACCGCTTATGAGTGGCAAAATGAAGCCAAGAAAGAGGGCGTGTTATATTAGCCCTAAGGACGAGGCTGCTCGATTATAAATCGAATAGCCGGTTCGCTCAAATAGCCAACTTTTATACCGTCGGTACTGCTCTTTTCTGGCCGATCGACCCGACATTTCCCCCCGATTGCAAGTCAAGATATTCAATTTGTGTTGGAGTCAGTGACCCATTGCATGAAGCTGAAAGGGCCGCTATCCCCACTTGGGGTTTGCCGGGCAACATACCAATAGATAGGGTCCTGGACGAGGTCCGCATCGAAGAGGACTTCGCTCGGGCCATTTCGCTCTTCAATCCGGAGGTACTTTCTAGCAGTATCGACCTAATACGGGCGGCGCTAGATCTAAGGGCTAATTCGATGGCAACCTTCA
>JAKAPB010000525.1:0-1384 GCA_021823045.1 Actinomycetes bacterium
ATTTCGGACCGAATGCACCCAAAACCTACCAAGAGTTACTCGATCGACTCGAAAGGGTTCGGCAGTTAGGGTACGCCATCGCTGTTGATTCATCAGCGCCCGGCATGTCTGCGATCGCCGCTCCGATCTTTCACCCGATCAACGGATCAGTGGTCGGCACGGTAAGTGTTGGCGGCCCGACGTCTCGCCTCGACGAAGAGAAACTCCACAAGATTGCACCAGAAGTAATCGCTGCCTCCGATGAACTTTCGCAGTTCTGTGCGGCATCGCCTTATCTGATGTCAGCAAACCCCTATCTAGCAGAATAAGCAAGGAGATCACATGAATTTCGCTGTAAGTGATGAGATGGAAGCACTCATTTCGACCATCCGTCGGTTCATCGCTACCGAACTCAAGCCACTCGAGCAGGAAGTAGAGGACAAAGGCTATCTAGAACCCACTAAAGCCAAGGAAATCTTCCAGAAATCGAAGGCCCTGGGTCTCTATGCCATGAACGTCCCCGAACACCTAGGCGGGGCTGGACTAACAGCACTCGAAACGATGATGGTGGAAGAGCAGTTTGGGCACACCACCGATATCCTTGTCCGGCGGGCATTCGGAAACGTTTATGAAGTTCTATTCGGGGCTAACGAACTCCAGACTCAGCGATGGCTCCTTCCGACCGTACAGGGCGAAAGGACGGGATCCATCGCTATTACGGAACCCGAAGCCGGTTCAGACGCCGCCGCAATCCAAACCAGAGCACTCAAAACTCCCACGGGTTGGCTACTCAGCGGGAGAAAGCACTTCATATCGGACGGTCTGTATTCCGACTACTTCATAGTGTCGGCTGTCACCGATCCATCGGCTGGTTCAAGGGGAATTTCGCTATTTCTAGTGGACAAGGATTACCCGGGGGTGACCGTAGGAAAAGACCAGATGATGATGGGCCTTAGAGGAACCAGTCATATCGAACTCTTCTTTGATGAGGTGGCTTTAACTGATGACAATCTTCTTGGGGAAGAGGGTAGCGGATTTAAGCAGATCCTAACGACCCTTGGCCGTGTCAGGCTCGCCCAGGTCGGCGCCAGAAGCGTAGGCAAAGCTAGCCATATCCTCGACTTGATGATCGAATACGCTGGCAACAGATACCAGTTCAAAAAACCACTCGGTGAGTTCCAAATGGTACAGCAGATGATCGCCGATTCGGTGATCGACGTAAATGCTGCAAGGGCCCTCTTATACCGGGCAGCGTGGGAAGTTGACTCAGACCGCGAGGATCGAGACTGGATATCTATGGTGAAGGTCCATGCCGCCGAGGCGGCTAACAGAGTTGCCGACAGGGCAGTGCAAATCTTTGGAGGCATGGGCTATTGCAAGGAACTGAGCATTGAGCGTTACTACC
>JAKAPB010000525.1:1394-2585 GCA_021823045.1 Actinomycetes bacterium
GATCTAGCAGGATCTACGACGGTGCTTCTGAAATTCACCGAAGTGTAATCGCAAAAGACGCCGTGAAAAGTGGCCGAGCGTTATTTGACAGTATGCCAATCGGTGGATGGCGGTAAAAGCAGTCGCGTCGCATCGACGAACCAGATACTCCTAAGTGACCAGCACAAGTCTGTACATTGCCTGGGTCAAGTTAAAGATAAGTCGAACGACAGACAAAATATCAATCCTTCAATTCTACAAAATGAGGTGAGCAGATGTCCTCGAGGCAACGATTATTCCAAAGGGGAAAATCGGTAAAGATAATGGATGCTGACGAGGCGGTCAGTTATATACCCGATAACTCGACGGTAGGGATTCTGGGAGCGGGAGGTGGCCTAAACGAAGCCACTTCAGTCATAGACGCCCTTGCGGCCCGGTACAAGGAGACTTCAACACCTAAACAACTAACCCTCTTCCATTCGTCGGGCTTAGGCAATAGGGCCGACCGCGGAATGTCTCCACTAGCACTTCCCGGCCTAAGTCGGCGAGTAATCGGGGGCCACTGGGGTCAATCTCCAGCCCTTGCGGCCATGGCAGAACGCAATGAGTTCGAAGCCTACAACTTCCCCCAAGGAGTAATGTCACAAATGCTCAGGGCAGCCGCAGCAGGACAACCCGGAATCCTCACCCACGTCGGGCTCGGCAGCTTTGTTGATCCTCGCTCAAGGGGAGGAAAGCTAAACGAGTCCACACAAGAAGACCTTGTCAAACTGATGCAGATCGGTGAAAAGGATTGGCTCTTCTATCCAGCTATTCCAATAGACGTTGCGATAATACGTGGCACCACGGCGGATACCGAAGGATATATCTCGATGGAAGATGAAATTGCCTATCTCGACGTACTAGCTCTAGCCCAGGCTGCCCATAATAATGGTGGAATCGTAATAGCGCAGGTGCAAAAGGTCGTAAAAGCTCGCACATTGCATCCCAAGTCCATCAGAGTCCCAGGATTCCTTGTAGATGCATTGGTGGTCATTCCCGAACAACCCCAACTTTACGTTGGGTCCGTGAATCGCTACTTTTCCGGGGATTACAAAATGGACACCGGGGAAGTTAAGCCGCTTCCGCTGGATGTGAGAAAGATGATAGCAAGACGAGCCCTATTTGAGGTTTCCCCCGGTGACGTTGGCAACGTAGGGGTAGGAATCTCCG
>JAKAPB010000526.1 GCA_021823045.1 Actinomycetes bacterium
CGATCTAACATCATCCCGCCTCGTCCTAAAGAGGCCAAGAGACTGGCGATATTTCCCGCCGTGAAGGCTCTGATCTTGAATAAATGGAGCTGAATCATCGGGTGTGAGACTTTTGTTTCGACAATCCCGAAGATGACGAGAAAGACGATCCCCCCGATGAGCTCAAAGAGTACGCTTGGGTTAGTCCAACCCATGGAAGAAGTCCCGTAAGGTTCGATACCGTAGGTGATCCCCACCAACAGTAAGATCAGCCCTAAGGCAAATGTGAGATTCCCCCACCAATCGATCTTCGAGGGTGTGCGAACGCCGTGTTCTTCTAGCTTGAAGTAGGCCCAAAAAGTCCCAAAAAGTCCTACCGGTACCGAAACAAGGAATACCAATCGCCAATCGAAAGGTCCGAGCAATCCTCCGATAATTAAACCGATGAAAGATCCAGCGATCGCTGCTACCTGGTTTATCCCAAGGGCCATGCCGCGCTGATTCGCTGGAAAGGCATCGGTGATGATCGCACTTGAATTTGCCATCAAAAAGGCCGCACCTACTCCCTGAAAAATTCTCATCACGATCAAATACATCGCTGCAGCTTGTCCGTGCATCCAAGTGAGGGAGAGCATGATCGAAAAGACAGTAAAGACAGCGAAACCAAGGTTGTACATTCGGACCCGGCCGAACATGTCCCCGATTCGTCCAAAGCTCACTACGAGGACTGCGGTAACGACTAGGAATCCCATGAGCATCCATAGGAGATAGCCAGTGTTGGCGGGAGAGAGGGGGTTAAGTTTGATTCCGTTGAAGATATTTGGCAGTGCAATCAGCACGATTGAGCTGTTAATCGTGCTCATTAGCATGCCTATCGTCGTGTTCGAGAGTGCTATCCACTTGTACCTGCTCGGATGGGTGACGTGGGCGTGCTCCATGTCATACCAGTGGCGTTCTGCGGGACTTTGGACGGTGTCCGTCTGTGCCATGATCACCTCCGTGCGAATAGGCAGATACAAAACCGATGCTTACGTTAACGTAAAGTAGTGGCTATTATGCCCAACGTCGGCCCTTGTCGGCTCAAAAAGTGATGATTATTGGCTGTCCGGCTATGCAAAAGCTCCGTTTGAGTAGCGTCTGACATTGAATATCGATACCTTCTGGTGGGAGATTTGTAAATATTAATGCGTCAGGACATAAGTCGCGATAGGTTTCTGGTTAAGCATCATCTTCGGGTGTTGTCTCGTGGTTAGCTGGGCGGAGTTAGTCCATGGTTGAGAGCTCGTTGGGTGTTTGTGCGGAGAAGGCTATGTGAATTACGAACGGAACCCAGCGGGCAGAATGGTCCCTTTGGGTGCTGGAGGTGAGAAAATGACTTCTGTTCGGCTCCTGGTAGGAACCAAAAAAGGCGCCTTTATCGCTACTTCGGATGAGTGGAGGGGTCAATGGAGCCTTAAAGGTCCGTTTTTCGGCGGCTGGGAGGTATACCATATCAAAGGATCTCCGGTAGAGCCAAGTCGAATATTCGTATCGCAGTCGACCCCATGGTTTGGGCAGATCGTTCAGCGATCCGATGATGGAGGCGAGAGTTTTTATAGCATAGACAATCAGTTTGCCTATGAAAATCCGGTCGGCTCACACCTCTTCTACGATGGCACCGAGCGAGGATTTGAGTTTAAGAGAATCTGGCATTTCGAACCCGATCTTAGCGATCCAGATCTTATCTATGCGGGCGCAGAAGACGCGGCAATTTTCAAGAGCACCGACGGAGGGAAAAGCTGGGGTGAGCTACCCGGTTTGAGGCACCCGACCAGTCATACCTGGCAACCGGGGGCTGGGGGTCTTTGTCTCCACACGATAGTCATGGATCCGCGAGCTAATGGCAGGATTTTCGGCGCAATATCAGCGGCAGGAGTCTTCCGTTCAGACGATTGGGGATCAAGCTGGAGGCCAATCAATAGGGGGCTGTTGTCAGAAGGTATCCCTGATCCTGACGCAGCAACGGGCCATTGCGTCCATAGGATAGCGATAGATCCAAATCGACCTGACACTCTTTATATGCAGAAGCACTGGGATGTTATGCGCTCTGATGATGCTGGGGAGAGTTGGTACGAGATAAGTGGAGACCTTCCGAGTGACTTTGGATTCGTAATCGGGGTCCACCCACATCGCAGTGACACCCTCTACGTCATACCCATATCGAGCGATTATGAACACTTTCCGCCGGAGGGCAGACTCCGGGTTTACAGGAGCACCAGCGGCGGGGGACAATGGGAGCCGTTGACAAAAGGACTTCCCCAGTCGAACTGCTATGTAAATGTTCTGCGCGACGCAATGGACCTCGATGACCTAGATCCATGCGGCGTTTACTTTGGTACGACTTCAGGTGACATCTACGCTTCGGCCGATTCCGGCGATAGTTGGGAGCCGATCTTTTCCGGCCTCCCACCAATCTACTCAGTCGAGGCGCAAAGAATTTGAGCATCCGGGTCATTCTGCCGCCGCACCTTAGGAATCTTGCAAAGGTCGCTAAAGAGGTGAATCTGACCGTGGGGCAACCCGTTACGATGTCGTCCGTTTTGGACACTCTCGAGGAGCAAGATCG
>JAKAPB010000527.1 GCA_021823045.1 Actinomycetes bacterium
GCGGATTTGAGGACTCTTCAAAGACGCGGGGGTCAAGATATTCCAAATTGAGACCACCCTCAACACCAACACATTTCCTGATTCATTCTCTTTCCTTCAGAAACGCGAGTGGGAATGGAAAATTAGAGACCGGGCTGCCTTTGTCGCTTCCTCCACCGCACTTGAGAAGTCGCCCCCCTGGTTGAGTAGAAAGGTGCTCCATTCGATCCGGTCTCCATACCAGTTGACCGGAGTCACGGCTGGGGAGGTCGAGGCGGTCCACGACATCACAATCAAGAATGTCTACAAACAGCAGCTGGTGGAAGTACATGGTCAAACCGATATCCTAACCATGGGCCTACCGTATATTGGGCCCTACAATGTGAACTCCATCATGAATCCGATTCTTGTGTACTGTCTAGGACTCGGCTACTTCTTCAACATGTACAGAGGAGTTCCACTGGTGCGCCAAGGTGGCGTACTGATCCTTAGCCACCCGACTCGCCGGGAGTTTGATCCGACATTCCACCCCAGCTACATTGACTTCTTCGACAATGTCTTGGCCGATACGACCGATCCATTGGAAATAGAAAGCAAGTACGAGAACGCTTTTGCAACCGACCCCTGGTACATCCATCTCTACCGAACAGGTCATGCATACCACGGGGTCCATCCTTTCTATATGTGGTACTGGGGTGCTCACGCACTCGATCACCTTGGTGCGGTCATTATCCTCGGTGGGGACCCAAAGACCGTTCACCGTTTGGGTTTCATGAGTGCCACAACTATGTCGGATGCCCTTGAGATGGCGCAAAGCGTTGTGGGGCCGGATCCAACGCTGACCCATTTGCACTCCCCTCCTCTGCTCATGGCGGACGTCAAAGCGTAGGTGCAAGCCAATAACCTCAACGGCAGTAAGGAACGTTTTGGATTACAAACCTGACAAACTAAAAAAGGTAATCTCCTCTTCGATACCTGGATTCCCATTCAAGGCACCGAACTGGCCGTCGACGGTTTCACGTACCCCAAAGCAGTCGAAACTTGGAGCGGATTACAACACCGACTGGTCAAGAAGATATCCGGTAAGGATGTTCAGGGCTCTTTTTGTCGACGGCGTGACCAGGCCTCTAATTAAGACGCTGATCCCACCAACCGTTTACGGAGAGGACAGGATTAAAGACGCCCCGGTACCGGCAATATTTGCAGCCAACCACTCCTCGCATTTGGACACTCCTCTGCTAGCGTCTCACATTCCAATCAAGTACCGCCACAAGACGGTGATCGGTGCAGGTGCCGACTACTTCTTCGACCGCACATGGAAGGCGGCACTTTGGTCTGGGCTGGCCGGTGCGATACCGATTGAGCGGAACAGGGTCAATAGAAGGTCTGCCGAGCTTGCGGAGTCGCTGTTGAATGATGGCTGGTCATTAATCATCTTTCCCGAAGGCGGCCGAACCCCCGACGGTTTTGCACAGACATTCAAAGCAGCCATCTTTCAACTCGCAAAGAAGGCCAACGTTCCCGTGATACCTGTCTATATCAAGGGGACTTACGACGCCTTGGGAAAGAACTCCCGAACTTTCAGGCCTGGTCCAACTGCGATCAACTTCGGCTTTCCTCTCTACCTCGGGGAATCCGAAAATATCAGGGTCTTTACCCAGAGAATTCAAAGAGCCGTGGATCAGCTCAGCTACGAGCTCGAAACCGACTGGTGGACAGCCCGCACAGCTGCGGCAAAGGAATCAACCCCGGAACTAGTCGGTCCGGAGATCAAGGGCTGGAGGGACGAATGGAAACGAACCAGGTCCAAGGCCATTAAGCCAGCGGGTGCTTCACGCTGGCCCAAAAGCGAATGACCCGTTCGCACCTTTCAATCCACTAGGCGCAGCCCCGAAGGAGCCATTGACCTCACGCCACCAACCAGTTCAATAACAAACTCGGTCATGTGGCCTGGAAAGACATACTCCGAAAATAGAATCGCCTCTCCTGCGGAATCGAACGTCGTCCTCGAACATCTGAGAGCGGGAGAACCGGCTGGCACCACCAGCAGCCTCGCGTCCTCGTCGGAAATTGCAATCGCGCTTATCGTCTGCACAGCCCTTGAAAGAGGCCGCTTTATCACACGCCTTGTGGTCAGCAACTCGTAAAATGAACTCCGCTCATAGTCACCGAGCGAGAAATCCTTTGCCAAAATAGAGGGAATCCACACTGTCACGCGCGCAAACGGAACCTCATCGGCCAGATTGATCCTTCTTACCCTGAGCATTTCCTGTTCACCAAGCACTTGGGAAATCTGGGGCAAAGGCTCGCAAATCTCAGAATCAAGGACCTTACGACGTGGACGCACCCCGATCTCCGCCATCTGATCCTCAATGGTGGAGAAACGGCCAAGACTTTGTCTGAGCGGCGGTGACACAACCAGCCATCCAAACCCCTGTCTGGAGTCGACATAACCTTCGTATCGCAATACTTGAAAAGCGTGGCGTAGCGTGGGGCGTGAAGGCTCGAAGAGAGTTGATAACACAGCCTCGCTCGGTATGACCTGATTAGCACCGTACGTGCCGTCTATAATCTTCGACCGAAGTTCACTGGCAA
>JAKAPB010000020.1 GCA_021823045.1 Actinomycetes bacterium
CATGATTACCAGCGCCTTAGGACACTGGTCGACTCGGTGATTGAAGAATCTCTTCGCCTTCCGCTCGATAAGGCAAAGGCTCTCGCTGCGAGCTAATTCATCGGATCCTAACGGGCGAGGCTTTTGGCCCGTCAAAAGGATACGGTCCTAATGCCAAAATGGATATAGGCATTTATGGACGGGTTTACTGATTAGAAAAGGGTGGGACGCTAGCGTCCCACCCTTTTTTGGGAGTACTAAACACGAATCAGGTTTTATTTTCCCGATAGAAATCTCTCCAGATCAGTCTGTAAATCCCTATCTTTTCGGGTATCGATCGAATTCCCGGTATGAAGGGGACCAGCAACAGGGCTAGGGTCAGGACGGCCATTGTCGACATGACAAGGGCGTCGGCGTTCCCAGATGAGGAATAGGGCGGAATCTGATACCACATGGTGTACAGCCAGAGCCAAGGCTGCCCCGGAAAGTTCCCGGTCTCGTTCATCATGCCCCATTGGGTTCCTAATAGGTGGTCGGTTTGTGCCAGCTTGGCTAGATAGCTACCGTCGGAGATGAAGAGCAAAGGTTTGGTGTAGTTGGTTTCATAGAATTGACCCGAACCTTCCACCGCTCCGTCGAGTGCCCCCGACTGGGCCATATTGAGCTCCTGACTCATCAGTTCACCAATTGGTCCAGAGTTCGACTTTGGCATCGATACCGTTTCGCCAACTTGCTTGGCCTTGGCCAAGGCTTTGTCATAGGCATCCATCCATTTTCCCTGGACCGAGCTGGAGGAACTTTTCCACACAGCGATGGCCTGGGTCAATGCGGGATTGTTGGGCAGAGTAGAAAGTGGATTCAGGACAAAGTCATTGGGTGGATTGACCCTAATGTGTACGCCAACTAAGTTTTCGAGCGAAATGGGTCCAATATATTGGCCGGTTCCGTGGACGGCGTTGTAAGGCGCACCATAACTCGCTGAAGGTGACGTGCCCGCCAACTCTTCGGCGGCAGTGGTGACAAAGTCGACGGGATCGGCTATCGACCACCTTTTCAATGTGGCTGGCGAGCGATCGGGAGAAGAAAATACCACCGATAAAAGTACCGTCGCCACGACGACTACTATAAATCCAACGGTAAATTCCTTGATTATGTCGTAGGGACGATACTTCCCTCCCCAACTTTTTACATCTTCCTTGGGGTCCTTGTTTGCACCTATAGGCGGGACCACCCCGCGGAGTCTGACCTGCAGGACGTGTACACCTACGATCAAGAGGACAATTAGGGGGAGGAGCAGGATATGCCACATGAACATCTGTCCGAAGTTCAAGACGTTGAAGAAGGCTCCTACTCCCATCGAGTTGAGGCCATCTTTCGCCTGGGTGGATATCCACTGCGAGTCAAAGTTTTGCTGCGAAACGTAGCCAGTGAATGCGGCTCCAATTGAAGTCAAAAAGGCGAGGACCCCAGTTATCCAGGTGATTGCCCTTCTGCCCCTCCACGCAGCCATGAAGAACTTTCCCCATAAGTGCACGACCATGAAGAGAAAGAAAAGCTCAACGCTCCATAGGTGTAGGGAATTGACGAAGTGACCATAGCTGGACTCATGCCACCAACTAGGACCTTCTATCGCCAGTATCGCTCCAGAGATAGAGACCATCAGGAAGGCTGACAAAGTCAGAACCCCAAAAACGTATATCCAGCTGGAGACGTATTCGGGCTGTCGATCCGGCATGAGTTTTTCCGGCGGCAGATAAGCCAAGGACATCCGACGGAGCTTTGCAGTCCACTGGTTTTGGTCCTCGGGGGAGTCAGCCATCTTCTTTAGTACTTCTGGACTTACTTGTGGGGTCACCTCGGGTCACCACCTTTGCGGTGCGGGAATGGTACCAACACCGCAAGTACAAAGAGGATAATAAGAATTATTATGACGGACAGGTTCCCGTAGGATATCTGCACGAATCCAATGTGCAGATAGTTCCCGGGTCCGTTGAGATTTACCAGAGCCCCGAACATTGAGACCAAGGACAGCAATAATGTCAAACCGCCCATCTCCCTTCACTTTTAGCTCACACGGTTAGAGCTATTCAACTTGATAGTAGTTGAATAGCTTAAGGTAATAAAGTCCTTTTGTGGGAGGTACTTGTACTCAAAGCGGATTAGGCGAAAGATCTGAATGTGGCTTTTATTTCTATCGAGTATTTCTATCGAGGCTGCACTGTCTATTCCGGGCATGTATTCGAAAGCACCCGTATCAGCGTCTGCTCGATCGACACTGGTCTTGGCGTAGTTGAGAGACCCAATTTTCGAGATTACTTCCTTCGGCCTAATTCCGTAAATTACCTGCCTAGCGCATTGATTTAGCTTGATGATAGGCCGAAGTGCGGAATACATAGAGTCGAACATCGAGAGCCGAACATTTAGAGCCGAACATGTAGAGCGCAATTGCCGACTTGAAGTGGCCCTTTGCAAAGGGTCATCTTTGGGAGTCTAGGCGAGGAGCCGGAAATACGGAATTTGCGTGGGTGTAAAAGCTAATTTCTGGGTATTTCGACCCAAGGGGTATCCTTGTCGTTTCTTACGTCGCCCGGTAAGCCGAGTACTCGCTCCCCAAGTATGTTTCGCATGATCTCCGAGGTCCCTCCTTCGATTGAGTTTGCTCGTGAACGAAGAAATGTCTTGGCGATATCCCTTTCTCCTCCCGAAGAAACACGTGCAAAATCGGGCCGGGTCATTTCGTAGCTGGAGTACAGCAGCCCTCTGGGTCCAAGCAGCTCGAGGGCGTATTCGTAAATCTTCTTGTTGAGCTCTGCATACGCGAGCTTTGCGACCGAACCCTCTGGCCCAGGGTTTCCAGCCCTCCTAAGTTGACTAGCCCTAATGTTGGTGAGTCGGTTTGCCTCCGCAGCAGTCCATAGTTTCATGAACTCTTCGCGTTGGGCTCCTCCGTGAGGCGCTGTTCTTTCCCAAGTGCGACGGAGGTCTCCTATGGCTCCGGAACCTCGATTCACGATATTCCCGCCGATCGAGACCCTCTCGTTCATCAGCGTGGTTATGGCTACTGACCATCCCTGCCCGATGTCGCCAAGCCGCCAAGCATCCGGGATCCTTAGGTCGTTGAAATAGACTTCGTTGAATTCCGCCTCTCCGGTCATCTGCCGGAGGGGTTTTACCTCCACGCCTTCGGCTCTCATGTCGACGACGAAATAGCTGAGCCCCTTGTGCTTCGGCGAAAAGGGATCGGTCCTCGCAAGTAGCATTCCCCAGTTCGAGACGTGGGCGAGCGTGGTCCAGACTTTTTGGCCCGTAATTACCCATTCGTCTCCATCCTTTGTGGCTCGGGTCGACAGGGAAGCAACATCTGAACCTGCTCCTGGTTCGGAGAAGAGCTGACACCAGATATCCTCACATGTGTAACACCTCCGGAGCAGCTCCATCGACAGTTCCTTGGAACCGTGTGTGAGCACGGTAGGCATCGCCATACCGACACCAATAGGGTTGCGCATAAAGCTGATTGGGGCATTGGCCTTTCTTAGCTCGCTAGCAACAAACTCGTTGAGAGCCGGTGAAAGTGCTAGTCCACCCAGCCCAACGGGGTACTGGGTGTATGCAAGACCTAAATCAAACTGCTTACCCCAGAACTCCTCGGCCGGAGTTTTATCCGGAGGAAATTCCCTTAGCAACTCTTCGACAAGAGACCTTACCAGCATCAAATCTTCCGATTTGACTTCAGTCTCCCCAGACGCTCGCAGTTCCACACGCCACCCCTTTGGAAATCCATCCGACTATCTAAGTCCGGACGGAACCTCGGGTCTCACTTTAGCAAATGTCGATGCTGGATATTCTGCACCTACCGCTCGTTAGTTATTTGATTGAGTTACCTTTTTTAGGCTAAAAAGTTGTATCTGCCGAGGTGGCGGCCTAGTGTTGGACTTGTTTATGCGAAAGAGGTAGTGGTGCCAGGCTTTTCTCTAAATGAGGCTCAGTCCGAGTTCAAGTCGGTAATGGACGGTTTCGTCGCCAGTCGCATTGCCCCACACGCGGCGCAGGTTGACAAGAATGGCGAATTCCCGTGGGAGAGCTTTAAGGCTTGCGTTGAAATGGAATTGCCGGCCATGGGGGTTCCAGCCGCCTACGGGGGAGTGGGAGCAGACGCGGTAACGCAGGCAGTAATGGTGGAGCAGTTAGCCAAGGCCTGTGGATCTACCAGCCTGGCAATCCTTATTTCGAAACTTGGGATGATTCCTGTCATAAATTGGGGATCCGAGTACTTGAAGTCGAAGTATTTACCGAAAATTGCCTCTGGCGAAGCCCAAGCCTCTTATTGCCTTTCTGAAGCCGAGGCTGGATCTGACGTTGCTTCGATGACAACGAGAGCGGTAAAAGACGGGGACAGCTACGTAATCACCGGTACTAAGTATTGGATTACCAACGCCGGAATCTCCGACACCTATACGGTCTTTGCCAAGACCGACCCGACCGCCGGCCACCGTGGAATTTCCGCCTTCCTGGTAGAGGCGGACTGGGGGGTCAAGGTATCCAAGCTCGAAAAAAAGGTCGGAATGAGGGGAAGTCCTACCGGTGAGGTCGTTCTCGACGAGGTAAGGGTGCCGAAGGAGAACCTTATCGGCGAAGAGGGCCAAGGTTTTTATATCGCTATGGGCACCTTGGATCGCTCTAGGCCGACCATTGGCGCTCAGGCGGTTGGAATAGCCCAGGGAGCACTCGACGCCGCCGTTGCCTACATAAAAGAGCGCAAGCAATTTAAGCGGCCGATATCTGACAATCAAGGCATACAGTTCATCGTCGCCGACATGGCGATGAAACTGGAAGCAGCGAGGCTTCTGGTATATAAAGCCTGCTCGTTGGTGGATCACGATCCAAATTCTGAGTTATCGAAGTTCGGCGCTATGGCGAAGGCTTTCGCTTCTGATACTGCGATGTCGATAACGGTAGACGCACTGCAGTTGTTTGGCGGATATGGATATACGACCGAGTTTCCCATGGAACGTTTTATGCGAGATGCAAAGATCACTCAGATCTACGAGGGAACCAACCAAGTTCAGAGAATCGTTATCGCAAGGAACGTCATAGGTTAGCAATTGGCTCTTGCGGCCCCGGTGATGCTAAGCCCAATGCTCGAATAAGTTACCGATTCTCGCCGATTAGGTAGAGCCAATAAGGGTGGTGGTGAAACGTTGACAACGCCCCTTTTTGACTCGTTTTCTCAACCTATTGGAGAAGGCGCTAAAGCGAGCGCTTTAGATGTTTTGCCACCTTCGGGGACCTTCGATCCCCATCGCCCATAGTCCCTCATTTATACCACTAATCCTGGGTGAGGGGGAACGTTTGGCCATGGAGACGACGGTGGAGCAGAGCTGTCAGGCTTGAATGGGAAATCTGGATTTGCCATTTGATTTTAGATTTATCCAAACTTCTAACCGGTCTGAACGGGTGTGACTAGGGTCGGGCAATGTAGAGAGCGGATCCCAAAATCAATCTCGCTATTTGAACATTTTTGGTTAATTGGCTTTAAGCTTAAATGAGTGACTCCGCTTGCCTGTCAATGCGGTACGCTCCCAAGGTAGGAGCGCGAGGGGAAGTGAGTCGTTGGTGACGCTTTGCTATCTCTGACCTGTGTGAATCTAGTCCTTAATCGAGCTGAAGAAGTAACAGCTAAACGGGGCGGATTGGTCGAGACAAGGTGGTTGGCTTTGACTTGCGGGGACTCCTCGTCGGATCGGTTCTGATTCCGACGAATTACAAGTTGGTCTACTGGTTCATCGTGAACCAAGGAGGAAATCGGATTGGAACCGAGAATTGGAGTGGTCGGCTGCGGACTGATGGGTTCGGGTATCGCAGAAGTTTGTGCGAGGTCAGGCCTGGATGTAATCGTGGTCGAATCCAATAAAGAAGCCTTGATGAGAGGTCAGGATAAGGTAGCGTCCTCTCTCGCCCGCGCCGCCAAGGGTGGCAAAATTACCGAGGCGGAGAGGGAAAGGTCTATCGAGCTCCTAACTTTTTCCGAGGAGATGGAGGCACTCTTTGACCGCGACATCGTCATAGAGGCGATTGTCGAGTCAGAGGTAGCAAAGATCGATGTATTCAAAGGTCTCGACTCCATTGTCAAGTCTGAGGATGCAATCCTTGCCTCGAACACCTCTTCGATTCCGATAATGAAGCTTGCGATGGCGACTAAGCGTCCAGCGTCGGTGATTGGAATCCATTTTTTCAATCCAGTTCCAGTACTACCGCTGGTCGAATTGGTACGGTCGCTTTTGACTTCGGAAGTCGTTGAGAAGAAGGCCCAGGAGTTTGCCGAAGGACTTCTTCACAAGACGGTCATCAGGTCGAAGGACCGGGCTGGGTTCATTGTCAATGCTTTGCTGATTCCATATCTACTTTCGGCGGTTCGGATGTTCGAAACCGGGTTTGCGAGTGCCGAGGATATCGATCAGGGAATGGTGAAGGGTTGTGCTCATCCGATGGGACCCCTCGCTTTGACCGACCTTATCGGGCTTGATACGACGATGGCGGTCGCCGAATCGCTCTATGAGGAGTTCAAGGAGCCGCTATATGCCCCACCGCCACTGCTATCGCGAATGTGCGAAGCGGGACTTTTAGGGCGCAAGAGCGGGCGCGGTTTTTACGACTACTCAAAGTAGTTAGCTCCGGCTCACCCTATCGGTGCAACTAGCATCGAGTAATCATGTATGAAGCTCCAAGAGTAAGGTTTGCGCCATCGCCGACGGGTTACTTTCACGTCGGTGGTGCGCGTACCGCCCTTTTTAACTGGCTGTTTGCTAAACGTTTCGGGGGTGTCTTCGTTCTAAGGATTGAAGACACCGATGAGGCGCGAAACCGGTCCGAATGGATTGACGGCATCTGCTCCGCCCTGCAGTGGCTCCAGATCACTTGGGACGAGGGACCCTATTTGCAGTCTGAGAGGTTAGACCTTTATGCGAGGGCCGCTCAGAGCCTCTTTGACGCTGGCAAGGCTTACTACTGTGACTGTCAGCGATCGGAGATCGACGAGCGTGTTAAAACGGCTGGTCTGCCGCCTGGGTACGACGGTTTCTGTCGTGACCGTGGACTAGAAGTGGCTCCGGGTCGTGCGTTGCGATTCAAGGTGCCCAAAGACGGCGAGACGGTGGTCGATGACCTCGTTAGGGGTAGGGTGGCCTTTGATAATGGCACCATCGACGACTTCGTTCTGGTTAAGGGGAATCGGGCTCCTCTATTTGTTCTCGCAAATGTTGTCGACGACCTTGACATGAGGATCACTCACGTCATAAGGGCTGAGGAGCATCTTCCCACTACGCCTAAGGCCATCTTGGTGTATGAGGCCCTGGGCCAGAAGGCGCCACAGTTTGCCCATGTCCCGGTGCTTGTGAATGAGAAGCGGCAAAAGCTCTCAAAGAGGCGCGACAGGGTTGCGGTAGAGGATTACAAGGAGATGGGATTTCTCCCCGAAGCGATGGAAAACTACCTAGTACTTCTGGGCTGGAGCCCCGGGGATGACCGAGAATTTCTTACTAGAGAGCAAGAGCTGGAACTCTTTAGCCTCGACAGGGTTGGTCACTCGCCTTCGTTTTTCGATGTTACCAAAATGCTTCATTTCAATAAGCATTATATTTCGCTGCTTTCACCAGAGGATTTATTGCAAGCCGCCCTTCCATATCTCGAGGCGTGCGACTTTTGGGATGGTTCGACAGAGCAGCGAAGCAGCTTCTTGAAGCTTGCTCCGGAAATCTGCACCAGGATCGGTCTACTTTCAGAAGTGCCCTCAATGGTGGACTTCATCTACCAGGGTCAGCTCAAATTCGACGAGGCCGCATTCAGCTCGGTAGCTTCCGATAAGGGTTCAAAGGATCTACTCGAAAGGTCCGTGGAGATTTTTTCGAGTCTTGACCATTTTGGGCGAGAAGAGCTGGAGGTGGCTTGCCGGGCGTGGGCAGAGGAGAGCGGACTAAGCCTCAGGAAACTCCAGGTACCAATTCGAGTCGCTATCACCGGTAAGAAGATCGGCCCACCGCTTTTTAGTGCCATGGAGGTGCTGGGAAGCAAGGCTTGTCTGAGTCGTTTAGCCGAACTGGCGCACATGCTAACAGAAGCAGATTGAGCAAGGCCTACGTAGCTAGCGAAACTGATATCGTTCGGCACCATTCGATACTTGCCGTCTTTTTGGTCTTGGTAATTGCTCCACTCAGCTACCTTGTGGCCTGTTTTGGCGAGGTCTATCTAACCTCGTTGGTCTCCTACCACGTAAAGGCGGACGCCATCGTTGTTATGGGAGCAGCGGAGTTCGATGGTGTGCCTTCTAAAGTGCTCGCTGCGCGCCTCAATCAGGCCAGCAATCTTTTTACTATGCGCCTGTCCTCGCTAGTTATATTGACCGGTGGAAAAGAGCGGAACGACAGGTTTACCGAAGCCATTGCGGCAAAGTCATATCTTTTGAAGCTGGGAATACCCGCTCGGGATATCGTTTCTCTTTCAGCGGGAAGGGATACCTTTGAGGAGGCCGACGAGGCCGCAACATACCTAAGGCAGCGGGGCCTTAAATCGGCCCTTATAGTTTCTGACCCATTTCACAGTTTCAGGGCGACCCAGATCTTTTCGCAACTGGGCTTGGACGTACACCCATCTCCCACCAGGACTTCTCCAATACGGGGTGAACTTGCGCTTCGATATATGGCGCGAGAAGCGTTAGCGGTGGCGGCAGGAAATTTGATAGGATACAGAAGCCTCAGCAATCTACTACATGGAGCGCCGCTAGTCCGGCTATGGTGATTGTTGGCTTTAAGCCATTCGGGGGTGGTGTAATCGGCAACACTACAGGTTCTGGCCCTGTCATTGGGGGTTCGAGTCCTCCCCCCCGAGCTCAAGGTTGGTGGGTGCAATCCGCACCCACCAACTATGGATGATGAGGTCCTTAGCGGCGGTGCCTTCGTAGGTTGTCACTAGTATCTAAGGTCTTGAAATTGTTGGCCCCATCGTCTAGAGGCCTAGGACATCACCCTCTCAAGGTGGAGACACGGGTTCAAATCCCGTTGGGGCTGCTAGGGGTTAGTAAATGTGCTAACCCTGTTTTTCCTTCGCATGCAGAGCGTGCCTAGATTTCAATTTCTCCGAATCTCGTCGGCTATGTCACGGCCTGGAACGGTTCTGATTTAGGTTAGAAGGTGGGCAGTTAATTTTTTGCTAGCTCGGTCGACCGATTTTAGGGCTGAAATAGTGCGGGAGGAACGGACATGCTGGTCTATATAGACGGAGAGGTCCTAGCAGAGCCAGACGCAAAGGTATCGGTCTTTGATCACGGTCTTGTGACGGGAGACGGAGCATTCGAGACACTTGCGGTGTACCAAGGTCAAGTGTTTGCGACTTCGAGGCACCTTGCCAGGCTGGAGAGGACTTGCAAAGGTATGAGGCTGGACCCTCCGGACCTGGCTGAAGTTGAAAAGGCAGTCAGGAGGGTCGTCGAAGAGAATGGGATTGTCGATGGAAAAGTCAGGATTACATATACTGCGGGCGATTCAGGGCTAGGTTCGGCTAGATCGAATTCGAAACGGCGTCTGATCGTTGCCTGCGAGGTGGGCGAGCGTACAACCTCCGCAACCAACGTTGCTATCTCTCCTTGGCCTAGGAGTGAAGTCGGAGTGCTGGCTGGACTGAAGACCACCTCCTATGCCGAAAACGTAATCTGCTTGGACTGGGCGTTAGAAAGAGGGGCTAGCGAGGTAATCTTCAAAAACCTCAAGGGTCACCTCTGCGAGGGTTCTGGGAGTAACATTTTTTTCGTTCAAAATGGCCAGCTTTATACTCCAGCGGTTTCCACCGGCTGCTTGGCCGGTGTAACTCGGGACTTAATTGTTGAAAGACTTGGTGCTAAGGAGATTGAGATCGAGGCGGAAGTACTTTATGACGAGAGTGTCCAGGAGGCCTTTCTTTCCTCGACACTAAGGGAAGTACAGCCAATAGCGAAGATTGACTCGAGAAAGCTCTCGGAAGTTCCTGGTCCTATTACCGCTAAGACGGCTCGTGGATTTCAGGAAATACTCGCCGAGGGGATGAATCCCTAGCTCTACTTGGTTGATAGCAGCTTGGATCTGTTATCTGATACTAAGAGTTTTGACTTGGAGTCAGCTGGGCGCCCTAAATGAGCCTTAAACGAGTGGAGGTTGTTTTGGACAGATCTCGGATTGTAAGAGATTTCCGATCCGCCGGAGATGGCAAAGAGGCGGTTTTTGTCAGAGTCATTGCTATGACCGGTTTCGGAGGACGTGAATCTGGCGAAATTTTGCTCATTTCAAGCGAATCCAAGTGGGGGCGTCTATTCGGTGATGACCTTGGAAGCGAGTTTTACGACAGAGCTAGGCAAGCTGCTACCTCGACTTCAATAGCAGAGTTTTTTGAATGGCCCATTGGCGATAGCAAAGCAGTCGAGCTCGGCTTGGCGTGTGGTGGGGTAGCGACCATTGGATCGCGTGTTGTTTCTTCCCTGCCACCAGCCTTCTTAGATGCCTTAGCACGCCGAATTCCGGTCACGCTGGTCACTGGTGAAGGGCCACACGAAGCAGCAGTGATAGTTGGGGTCCGCAACGAGGTTCAGATGGCGACCTCGGTATATCCCGTCGATGTACTTGACCGGGCGAAAGAAATTCACTCTCGTGGCCTTGATTTTGTTGAGCTAATTTCCTTCGAAGGCAGTGATTTTTTGATAGAGAGCTATGCACCGCCCTCGCTGGTATTGGTGGTGGGATCGGGGACTTTAGCTAAGGCGGTTGAATCCCAGTTCCGTTTGGTTGGTATGGAAGTTAGTACGAGCGACTCAGGTGAGGAAGCTTTGGAAATAGCCCAATCTCTTGGACCGAATGATGCATTAATTCTCCTGTCGCACGATCACGACTTGACCACGCCTATCGCAACCTCCGTGCTCGCGATGTCTTTAGGGACCTATATAGGAAGCCTTGGTTCGCGGCACACGCAACAGGAAAGGCGGAAGCGCCTTGCAAACTTTGATCTCAGTGTTTGCTTTTTTGGTCCGGTTGGGTTCGACTTAGGATCTCGTACCCCACCCGAGACGGCGCTTGCAATTAGTGCCGAATTTCTCGCCTATAGAAACCAACGGGGCGGCGGGTCCCTGCGAGATACCCAGGGACCCATTAACGGCTAATGTTCTATTTACCTAAGGCTTGCACCTGGATGTATCGCTGACTAGACAACGGGGAGGGTCAACGAGATAGATTCTGAGCTGTGCCTTTTCTCGGTGGGTCTGATCGCTGTGCCCATGGCAAGGAATTCGGTTGCGTGTTCACCCCAAACGTGGTTTGAGACGACGAGGTTAGTACCTACTATCCCCAAGGCGGCGGAGCGCTCTGCCTCGGCTTGCATTCTCGACAGTGCCAGCTCCCGGGCTGTATAGATGTCTTGGGTATATTGTGCCATTTCCACATTGGTGCCGGTCTGTTTCAAGGCCGACATCATCGACTGATGGGCTACGTGATATACGCAGGTTCCAAGGCAGAACGCAACGGGAACATATCCCCTTTGTGCGAGCATGAACATATCCTGTCCAGAGAGGTCTGAAGTGAATGGCTTTCCGTCAGGGCGCTTCGACTCTCCTGGATTAACTTTGCTTCTCACGGCAGTACCAGCGGCGATGAACTCCAGGACGTCCTGCCCCCACGCGTACATGTTCATCTCTATGTGTACTCCACAGATTCCATCCGCTTCCAATTCGGCAGCCTCCGCCTCCATCCTGCTAAGGGCTAATTCTCTGGCCGAATACATGGCTTGGGTCAGTACCGTTAGCTCTTGCGAGCTTCCCCACCTGGCTATTTGAATCCCCACGTGGTAAATCGAGGTTCCCATGACGAAGCCCAGCGGCTGATAGCCAACGTCATCGAGCAGCGCAAATTCTGATACCGAAAGATCTGAAGTGAAGGTCTTGCCGGTCGGAGACCCAAGCGTATGCGACAGCCTGGTCTTGGCCGGTTGTATTGAAATTTGGTCCATTTGGTCCTCCAAGGTGCGCGGAGTTTGCGCAATTCAAAACCTATCACTTGCACCAGAGGACTAGAGTCTCCATTGATACTCTTTCTTCGTTGGGAGCTCATTTACCAGAATGGGGTGTGGGGCACAATGCCCCTGGCTTTAGCCATGGGGATGTAGAGCCCCACTAGGGCGAAGCCCTGAGACCTGCGCTCAAACGTTGCGCTGATTGGCCACGTACTGCTTGATGATCTCTAACGGGGCACCGCCGAAAGTAGCGACAACTTACCTGATAACTGGGGAGTATGAGTTTGTCCGACAGCGCCAGCGAGTCTGTGAAAAAGACGTGGAAACCAAAT
>JAKAPB010000528.1 GCA_021823045.1 Actinomycetes bacterium
CGTCGAGATGGAGGTGAGGGTCGAGTTGGGCAAAGCAAAACTGACCGTCAAGTCTCTCCTCTCCTTAGCCAGCGGAGATGTTATAGAGCTCGATAGACCGGCTAACGCCCCCGTCGACGTCTTGGTAAATGGGACCCTCGTGGCCAAGGGGGAAGTAGTGGTGGTCGACGATGAGTTTGGTGTGCGAATCACCGAAGTGGTCGGCAAGGATTCAGACGAATCAAACCACACGGATAAGCACTGATGGGTACCCTATTCATGCTGCTAAGGAGCTTCGTGAGCCTGGCACTGGTGCTTGGGATTGCGCTCTTGATCGCCAGGGTATTGAAGTCTCGACAGATTGTCAACCCATCTAAGTCTGCAAATAAGCTCCCACAAGCACCCCTCCGAATCGAGGCGAAGGTGCAGACCTCCAAGTCTCATCAACTGCTGGTAGTCAATTTCGACGGCCAAAGGTTGCTTGTAGGTCAGGGACCGGCGGGAATTACCCTGATCTCCAAGGCACAGGATGAATCCACCTCTCAAGTTCCACTTTTATCGACCGAAAATAACTCTGAGGTTATGAATCTTTCTGGGGTTAGCTCCCCCGAGGATCTGATTCTCAACCAGTGGGGTAAAGGGAAGTTCCTCACTCCGAATCGTGACCTGGCGACGGCAAGGATGTCGTTTTTTCCAGGCCTGAGAGGGCTGCTAAAGAATTAGCAGGCCCAGAGCCGGAGCCCCTTTTGGCTTACAGTCAGATTTCGTTATTGCCGAGCCATGCTTCGTCGGCCCTGCTAGGGCTGGTTGGCGGGAGTACCACGGCGGCAAATCCGACGATCAACCTGAACCTATCTGGAGCATTTAGCAAGCCGAGTTCCTCGGTTACGATCATTATCGTCCTGACCCTCCTCTCGGTTGCTCCGAGCCTATTGGTCATGATGACCGGTTTTGTGCGGGTCTCCGTGGTGCTATCGATAACCAGAAATGCCCTCGGCCTATCCGCCGCACCTTCGAATCAGGTGCTCGCCGGCCTGGCGCTCTTCATATCACTTTTTGTTATGGCACCGACCCTGTCCCAAATTGACAAGGTGGCGATCAAGCCCTACATGGCTGGACAGATGACTGCGGTACAGGCTTATGATGCCGGTCAGGTGCCATTGAAGACCTGGATGCTCAAGCAGACCAATACTTCTGAGCTCGCACTTTTTACCCAGGCCGGAGGTGAGAAGCCCGCCAAGCCAATGGACGTCAGCCTCTCAGCCCTTATTCCCGCATTCGTACTATCACAGCTCCGGGCGGCCTTCATCATGGGATTTGTGATCTACGTCCCATTCCTAATTATCGACCTCGTCGTTTCCAGCGCATTGATGTCTTTGGGGATGATGATGTTGCCACCGACCCTTATCTCTTTACCGTTCAAACTGCTGCTATTCATTCTGGTCGACGGCTGGACACTGATAGCACATTCATTGTTAGTGAGCTTTAGATGAATAACGCATCAATTATGCAAATCGCCGGTGAAGCAATTTTCCTCGTGATCAAATTGGCGGGGCCGATGCTGATCGTGGCATTGGGGGTCGGGATCCTGATCTCGCTATTTCAGACCGTTACCCAGATCCAGGAGATGACCCTCACCTTCCTACCTAAGGTGCTTGCGGTGGGGATCGTAATATTCATATCCGGGAACTGGATGATAGGGCAGCTAGAGGCCTTTACGTACTCGCTATTCAACCAGATTCCTACACTTATCGCAGGTAGATAGGTTAGATGCAACTCCAACTGAGCGGTCTAGTAGCCTTCCTTTTGGCCTTGGCGCGCTCCACTGGATTTGTGATGATGGCCCTCCCATTTGCCTCACCGTTGGTCCCAAAGACCGTACAAGCGGGGATTGCCGCCGCCTTGGCCCTTGGGATGGTCCACGTCGCCTCGTCGACCGCACTCCCGCTCGATTCATCGGTAGCTTTCATAGCTGAACTGATCATCCAGGCGTTGATGGGTGCGCTACTTGGCTTCATGGTTACGGTCTTCGTCAATACCGCCCAGAGTGCGGGCTCGGTATTAGGCCTATTTGGAGGCTTCTCCCCGCCACCATCGATGGATCCTCTCGGTCTAAATCAGGTAACTGCCTTCGGTCAGTTCTACGAGTTGCTAGCTGTCACACTACTATTCAGTTCGGGCGGAGACACGATAGTGGTAGGTGGCCTGGTGCGCTCGATGGGTACTAGCGCAATTACCAACCCGAATCTCGGGCTTGACGTGGTGGTCAAAGGGGTGACGATATTTTTTGGAGCGGCCTTTCAGATTGCGGTCCCGGTCCTAGCGGTAATGTTTCTATCCCAGATAGTCCTCGGCGTATTAGTAAAAGTAGCGCCCCAGCTCAACGCGATGATGTTTGCGTATCCTCTGCAGATCCTCCTATCCTTGGTGCTCATCTTTTTGTCTTTGGCACTCCTGCCGGCGATCCTTTCCGAGGGTCTCCGCTATGCGTTCATTGCCGAGAGGGATCTGGTAGGGGGGTAGCGGATGTCGGAGAGGGATGGGCGTACCGAAAAGCCAACCGCCAAAAAGAGGGGTGAC
>JAKAPB010000529.1 GCA_021823045.1 Actinomycetes bacterium
GGCACAGGAAGTCGGTGTGGTCTTCGAGGTCTATGCGCTGCCTCCCAAGATGTTGATCTTTGGAGCGGTCGACTTTACCGCTGCGCTCGCTAGGGTCTCGAAGGTCCTCGGATATCAAGTTACCGTCTGCGACGCTAGGCCGATATTTGCTACTAAGGAGAGATTCCCTATGGCAGACCAGGTAGAAGTGGACTGGCCAGATCGCTATATAGAAAAGGTTGGAGCCGAACTGGGACCATCCGACGCAATCTGCGTCCTGACTCACGATCCCAAGTTCGACGTCCCAGCGATCACCGAAGCCCTCAAGACCAATGTCGGCTACATCGGAGCTATGGGAAGCCGGCGGACTCATTCAGAGAGGCTCAAAAGGCTCCTTGAGACGGGGATAGATCCCGAGGAACTGCGGAGGGTTATGGGGCCTATTGGATTAGATATTGGTGCAACGAGCCCAGAGGAGACGGCGATTTCGATCGTTGCCGAAGTCATAGCGCATCGGGCTAACAAGAACCTTGCGAGTCTCAAAGACTCACAAGGCCCGATTCATTCCAGGTAGTTGGGTTATCCATTGGCTGAAGCGGTCTGCGTCCTAGCTGCGGGGGTTGGTAGTAGATACAAGGGCCCTACCCCCAAGCTAAGGAGCATCTTTCGTGGGAAGGAGTTAGTTCGCTGGTCGCTGGAGGCTGCCTTAGCTGCGCCCGCCGACTTTCATTTTGTGGTCATAGGCGGTACGGAGATCAGGGACCTAATTCCCGCTGGATTTGAGGTATTGGAGAACGACCGTTACCAAAGCGGCATGGCGAGCAGCGTAATGGTCGCCATCGATCAAGCCCGGAGCAGGGGATTAAATGCGATAACTATAGGGTTGGGTGATCAGCCGGGTATCGGTGCACTTTGCTGGACTAGTGTGTGTGTAAGCCGAAGTTCGCCTATAGCCGTCGCTACATACGATGGGAAACGAAGAAATCCGGTTCGGTTGGCCGACTCGGTCTGGGGGCTAATGCCGACTGAAGGTGATTTGGGGGCAAGGGAGCTTATCGCATCGCATCCTGATCTTGTCATTGAGGTCGCGTGTGACGCAGAGCCGTTCGATATTGATACTTTGGAGGATTTTGAGATATGGAGCTAAGGAACGAATTTACTGTCTCGGTCCCGATCGAGCAGGCCTGGGAGACTCTCACCGACGTTGAGAAGATTGCACCTTGTCTACCGGGGGCGAGCCTAGATGGTAGAGATGGTGATAGCTACCTCGGCCAGGTCAAGATTAAGGTCGGACCGATTACCGCCTCGTACAAGGGTAAAGCCCAGTTTATTGAAAAGGACGAGATAGCGCACAAGGCTGTTCTTAAGGCGGAGGGCAGGGATACAAAGGGCCAAGGAAACGCCTCAGCCACGATCACCGCAGAGCTAAAAGAGGCTGGATCGGGCACCTTTGTCGAGGTCACTACGGATTTGGCGATATCTGGTAGGGTCGCTCAGTTTGGCAGGGGGGTCCTTGCAGATGTATCGGGAAAACTGCTGGAGCAGTTTGTGACGACACTTGAAGCGACAGTTTTGGGGTCCGATACGCCATCTGGAACCGGCTCCTTTGATGACGGAGCCAGTGTTGATGGCAAGACTACCCCTTCAGAGGGCCCATCTTCGGGATCGGACCGGCAGGCCAAAAAGGTGGAGCCCGAGCCGGTCGACTTGATGGGACTCGCCGGAAAGACGATGGCCAAGCGACTGCTCCCGGCTATACCAGCGATATTTTTCGTGATCTTGATTTTGCTCAGGAGGAACAAGAAGAATCGCCGCAAAAAAGGCTGAATAGATGAAGGCGCCTTCTGGCTTTTCAACCACGAACCATGAGAGATTAGAGATCGAATCACTCCTGGGAAGAAAGATGGAATTTCCCTTTAGGGTGGCGGCGCGGCTGCGCTCTGGGGATGCGGTTGTTATCGAGAACTTCCCGGTCTCCGAATCCGGCAGGCCGATGCCGACGTGGTTTTGGCTTGTCGATCGGGAGATTTCTCAGAGGGTGAGCCGCCTGGAATCCGAAGGAGGGGTCAAGGAGGCCGAGAGGATCTTCCCCCCTCTGCTGCTCGCCGCTGTAGCTAGGGTCTATACCGCTGGGCGCGATGATCTCCTGGCTGGAATTAGCGCTCCTCCTCAACTGGCACTAGCTAAAGGGGTCGGTGGTGCAAGGGCGGGAGTGAAGTGTCTTCATGCCCAACTCGCATACTCATTGGCCGGGGGGTGGAACCCAGTTGGTTCATGGGTAGCGACGAGGATAGCCCTCGATATCAACACCTACACTCTCCTCTAAGGTTTACAAGGAGACGTGAGTGTCCCGGAGAAAGGATGGACGAATTGGCCAATATATGGCGTGGGGCGCGAGTATCACTGAGGCCCCTTCGTCCGAGTGACTACGGCCAATGGATCGATGTGCGTACGAGATGCAGGGATTGGTTATCGGTTTGGGAACCGAAGCTCCAGTCAGCGAGGGTCGAGCAGATGGGGAAGCCCGGCTTTGAGCTCCTGTGCCGGGCGAGGGATGAGGACTCTCGGCGTGATTTTG
>JAKAPB010000530.1 GCA_021823045.1 Actinomycetes bacterium
GATCTCCTTATCTCCGAATACCCCCTCGACGTTGCCTTAGGTTCGGTGCACTGGATAGACGACTGGCCCTTTGACCACATCTCCGACCCCTTTGTTATGGATTACTGGAACCATTACGGAGTCGAAAAGGCCTGGGGGGCGTATACCGCGGCGCTGGAGGAATTGGCTCAGTCGGGGGTGGTCGACGTCCTAGCACACCCGGACTTGATAAAGGTCGCCGGACACTTCCCGTCGATTCCAGATGAGTTCTTCGATCGGATGGCCCAGGCTGCGGCGTCTTCGGGTGTGGCCGCCGAGGTGTCGAGCGCTGGAATCCGAAAGCCGGTAGGGGAGGCCTATCCCGCTCCAAGCCTCCTGGCGAAGTTTTTTGAATTAGCCGTACCGATAACTACCGCTTCTGATTCTCATGGCATCGAGCATGTAGGATTTCAAGCGGCGGAGATTAAGAAGTTCGTTACCTCCGCCGGTTATAACAATCTTTTGGGATTCAAACAGCGCAGACCCTACGAAGTGGAGATCTAGACATTTAGATGGTCGAGGACCTTTTGTTTGGTCTGGAGGATGAAGCTAAGGCAAGACTTACCGAGTTGATTAGGCGGTGGGGGTTGCTGGCGGATCTCTGCTTCTCAGATCTCCTGCTATTTGTGAAGGACCCTGACAACCCTGCGCGGGTCGTGGTCGTCGCCCAGGTCAGGCCGGCCACCGCCGCAACCGTCCATCAGGTCGATATGGTGGGTTCCGTCTTTTCTAAAGAGTCGGCGCAGAGTATCTTTTCGAGCTTCTCTTCGGGTGGACCGAGCTTCCAGGAGAGGATCGATCAGGCGGGGACGCACAAGGTCGTATCTCAGGCGATTCCAGTGCCCTATGACGGCAAGATTATCGCCGTGATGGTCAGGGATTTTTTGCTCAATCCCCAACGGGCGCAGGGCGAACTAGAAGCGACTTACGTATCGCTGTTTGAGAAACTCGCCAAGATGATCCAACACGGGGAGTTCCCCTATCTGAACGACGACGTCGTGGAGACACCGAGGGTTGGAGATGGTGTAATGGTACTCGGGGCGGACGGTCTCGTGCAGTTTATGTCTCCTAACGGTGTTAGCGCAATCCATCGGCTCGGTTGTCGCTCGCCGAGGAGGGGTAGTGGACTGACGGAACTCGGCCTACCCCTGCTCGGTCCGGCTCAGGCCGCGGTCGAGCGCAACCCGGTATTAGATGAGATTGAAAGGAAAGGCGACATCGTCGTCGAGTTCATTTCATTCCCGCTTTTTGATCGTGGGTCTCCGTCGGGGACGCTCGTGCTTATCAGGGATGTCACCGACCTCCGGGTCAAGGATCGCCTGATTTTGTCCAAGGACGCGACGATCAAAGAGATACACCATCGGGTGAAGAATAACCTTCAGACGATCTCTAGCCTTTTGCGACTCCAGGCAAGGAGGATTGGTTCCGATAAGGCTAAACAGGCACTTTCGGAGGCCGAGAGGCGAATTCGATCGATAGCGCTGGTGCATGAGGCGTTAAGTCGTGAAGTGGGTGAGCAAGCTCCAATGGGGAAGGTAATCGAATCGATCCAGCTACTTGCGACCGAATCCGCTCCCCAAGGGGTCAAAGCGGAATTTGAGGTGGTAGGCGACTTGGGCGACGTTGACGCGAGCATTGCCACTCCGCTGGCTGTTGTCATCGCCGAACTGATGCAAAACTCGGTCGAACACGCCTTCGCTAACCTGCCAGTCGAAGAGTCGGTTGGCCTCAAAATTAAACTCGAACTCGTGAGGACTAACTCAGTCCTCAAAGTTACAATATCGGATAACGGGGAGGGATTCCCGGACTCATTTGACCTTCAGACGACCGCATCTCTGGGCCTTTCGATAGTAAGAGATCTAGTGACAACGCAGCTGAATGGAAAGATCAGCCTACGACCCGGACCCAGCGCAAAAGTAACCATAGAAGTACCCTTGGAGTCGAATTGAGTGGATTTGAGGATTTCCCTCTAGTAAGCGGATCCCGTTACAAGCCCATTGTCCTCGCCCATCGTGGCGATCACCGTACTCATAAACCTAATAGCCTGTTGGCCGTTACATCCAGTCTCTCAAGTGGCGCAGACGGAGCGGAGGTCGACCTCAGATTAGGTGCCGAGGGAGGGGTATTTCTCAGCCACGACCCAGTCCAGAAGGGTTATCAGCTGGCAGGGGCTCGTGAAGAGGATGCAGAACTTGAAAAGCTATCTATCTGTACCCTTGACAAAGTCCTAGCCTCCTCTCCAGGAGAGATGTTGCTCAACCTAGAGCTAAAGAGGGACCCCTTGGGGCGGGTGGAAGATTTTGCCGAATCTGTGCTGTCCAAGTGTGGCCCATACGTAAGCTCAAAGAGGCTCCTCTTCTCCTCTTTCGATCGAAAGTTAGTCGAGTCACTAAAAACCAAGGCTCCCGAGGCGAAGATCGCACTCCTCCTGGAGTACAGGACATCGGTGGATCGTTCGATCTCCTACGCCAAAGAACTGGGCCTTTTCGGCCTGAATCTCCACTACCGGAAGGCCCTCGGCAAGTCGCTGGAGCGTT
>JAKAPB010000531.1 GCA_021823045.1 Actinomycetes bacterium
CAGGAGTCCTTTGGATTTTGCATGCCAGGGTAGGTTGGGGCATGGTAGGAGGGTTCTATTTGCTCTTGGACGAGGTCGGCGGCCATTGAGATGAAAGCGTTGTTGTTGGAAGCAGTGGGTACGCGATAGAAGTCAATTCCAAGATCTTTTGCGGTCTGTGCAGCCTGGATGTCTAAGTCGTAGAGAACTTCCATGTGATCTGAGACGAAGCCGATTGGGACTACTGCAACGGTATCGACTTCGCTCTGGGTGTACTGAGCAAGCTTGTCATTGATGTCCGGCTCCAGCCAGCTTTCTGACGGAGGCCCACTCCTTGATTGAAATACCATGTCTACCGGGGTCTTTGAGAGTCCAAGCTCGTCGATGGCAAACCTTATGGCATCCTTCACGCTAAGAAGCTGACTCAGATATTCAGACGATAATGACATTTCTAGCGGGATTGAATGGGCGCTACAGACGATGGCAACTCTGCGCCCTCCACTCGCAGTAAGCTCTTTGACGAGCGATCTTGTCGACTCGACCAGAGTACCCACGAATCCCGGATGAGAATAGTAGTGACGAATTTTGTGGACATAGAGCCCCGGAGCGTGTTGATCGATGGCTTTCTCAATGTCTTGCCGGTACTGCCGGCAGCCTGAATAGGAGGCGTAGGCGGAGGTAACAAAGGCGAGTGCCGACTTGACCCCAGCTAAGCGGAGCTCACTAACCACTTCGCTTAGGTAGGGAGTCCAGTTTCTGTTGGCAAAATAGATCGGAAGGTCTATCGAGCGGGACTCGAGCTCCGAATGTAACTTTTTGATCAGTTCCCGATTTTGATCGTTGATCGGACTTTTTCCACCAAAGATCATGTACTGTTCGGCGACCTTTTCAAGTCTTTGCCTCGGTACATTTCTTCCGGAAGTTACATTCTCCAAAAACGGCATTACCTCTGAAGGTCCATTGGGCCCACCAAAGGAGAGCCAAATTATCGCTTCGAAGTTGGCACTTTCTGGTTTGGACAAGCTACCGGCCGGCTTTAACGACCTTACCAGCTCTTATACACGAGGTACAGACATAGAGCCGCCTAGGGGACCCTCCGACTATAGCCCTTACCCTCTGGATATTTGGATTGAATCTCCTCTTATTGCGCCTGTGGGAGTGGGATAGGCTCATCCCAAAGAAGGGCTTCTTCCCGCAAAGTTCACATACTGCTGCCATGTCACCGTCTCACAAAATTCTTTTGGCCACCGTCGGCCGAACAAAACAGACATACTAGTTGGTTAAATTACGCCGACCTAACGGTCAATGACAAACTAGCATCTCTCCGATGGTTACCAAGGTGCAAGACCCGGCCGCTTACCTAGTTGACGCTCTCGGGTTATTCAGAGATCTACTAGCGAGCCACAAGGCGGAGATAGATAGGCTAAACGTCTTTCCGGTTCCAGACGGCGACACGGGCACGAATATGACCCTGACGGTAAATAGCGTCGTCTCGCATCTGGCAGGGGTGGATACTACGTCTCTAGCAGAGGTGACTAGGGCGGTTTCAATGGGGTCTCTTTTGGGAGCACGTGGGAACTCGGGAGTAATACTTTCACAGCTTTTGAAGGGTGTTGCCGAGTCCTTTGCCACTCTGGATGGTCCCCTGAGCTCCGTTGTCTTGGCCGAGGGGCTGATAAGGGGTTCGAAGCTCGCCGACTCGGCTGTGTTGAGGCCCAAAGAGGGAACGATCCTGACGGTCGCTAGAGCGGGTGCTAGCGGTGCTATGGCGCTTGTGGCCGAGGGAAGAGCCGTTGGAGTTGATGAACTGCTCACCGAGGCTCTCAAAGCGGCGCGAACTTCCCTGGTCGAGACCACGGATCAGCTCGAGCAACTCAAGAAGGCCGATGTTGTAGATTCTGGCGGAGCCGGCCTGATCTACCTCTTTGAGGCGTTATTGGCAACATACACAGCACAGCCCCTGCCGGCTGCCCTTTCGAGCTATCCGTGGCTGGAGCGAGCGAAGGAGCTGGAGGGACCTTCGGTCTTGGAAGCTAGAGACGTTGAAAGGGCTGAGGAGGAGGAACTTCGCTACGAGGTGATGTACCTTTTGGAAGCGGAGGAGCCTGCCGTCTCGGCGATGAAGGAAGTCTGGGCCGGCCTCGGGGACTCCATCGTGGTGGTTGGATTCGACGGCGTCTTCAACTGTCATATCCACACAAATGAAATTGGAGCGGCGATTGAAGCGGGAATAGGCTCTGGGCAGGTCAGAGATATCCGAGTGACCGACCTCAGGGAGCAAGTTGAGGAGGAGCGGTGGGTCCGGACCGCTGGTAACGATGCCGCAGATGAACAGCCTATGCCGAGGGTTAACACGGCGGTAGTGGCGGTCGCAAATGGAGAAGGGCTGAAGAGGATCTTCGTATCTATGCGCGTTAATCAGGTAGTGCTAGGCGGCCAGTCGATGAATCCATCGACCGAGGATCTCCTCGACGCAATTTCCGCTTGTAATGCTGACTCAGTGATTGTATTACCCAATAATTCCAACATTATCGCTTCTGCCAAGGTCGCTTCCACCTTGGCAGAGATCGGA
>JAKAPB010000532.1 GCA_021823045.1 Actinomycetes bacterium
CCTAGCCCTTGAGCCAGTATCTCTAATTCGCTCACCAATTCTCTCCAAGTCTACTGAGACCTTCGCCTTGCGGATCAACCTAGCACTGCCTTCCCATCTTGGTCGACGAAGACACACGCTTGGTATTGTGAAGACTAATGGCTGGCTGAGCAATCCATTTTGGGTTCATGCCGAGCTTGATCAACGAGTTGGGAGGCCTCGCAGCCTTGCTCCTCCCACCTCGACAGACATGACTGCCAAGGTTTGCTAGCAACAAACATTTGAGGTCGCCTAAGTCGCTCAATTCGTACACTGCCGAAATAGATCACCGTTGGCACAAATCAATGATTACCCACTCCCACCTTCTAGGGGGTGTGGATCTTGCGCGCAATACCGACTTGACATCTAGTGGAACGAAGGTATTGGCTACCAATGGTTGAGTTGGGTTGTCATGGGACGAACCTATGCATTGACCACAGATCCCATAACCGCCTCGGCACCTGCGCCCAGGAAAGACGGGTCTTAGGCCAGGGCAGAAATGACCACAGCCGTCGTCGTCCTGTTTTTTCTGAAGCCCACCCAACGTGCGATGACGGCCCTATCGATTTAGAAAGGTGGGCTTTGGTTCAAAAGCGACCTTCGCTCCATTCCGGCTCCGAATGCAAGTGATTAGTGATTTACCGCGGGGAGCTTACCTTCGCGCAATTTTTAAAATCGTAAAACGGATTGCGACAGCTTAAAACTGTAATTACAATGGTGAAATGCAATCTAACCGACGGGAGGTCCACGAAGACGGTTTCCTATCGGCAGACCCAGTCACTGTTCGCTTTATCGAGTCCTTCGACTCGATCAGGTCAATCACGGGGGCCACGTCGGTATTCGAAGCTAGCTACGGGAACGGTTACCTACACGTTGGTCTTAGTCGCACTTGTCCAGACCTCATAATCTCTGGCGATTCACTCGAACTCCCACACGAATTTGCGATAGAACTCGCCCAAAATAATTCTCGCAGAATGATATCCAGTGCAAAAAACGACCAAGACACCCTCCATGTTGGCACCAGTATCATCGCAAAACAGTGGAAGGGACATAAAACTGCTCAGATAGCAAATGGACCCTTCAGCTTCGGTCCAATCCGGGCTTTAGTTACTTCCAAGTTTGAAAGCAATCGATACGTTGTTTTATGTTCGGTGCAACCTCTCAAGATAGCCCTTACTGGTGCCGCTGGGATGATGGCAGTTTTAGCGAAATTTGCCGCTGCATCCAACTCAATATCTCAAGAACTCGACATGCTCCGGGGAAGAATAGACAGAGCAGAGATAATGGCAACCGCCGACCCACTAACCTCCTTGGCCAATAGGGCAGGTTTCAGTAGCGCGCTTGAGCAGGAGCAGCGAAGAGCGCTGCGCTACATGGGCAGTACTACAGTAGCGATAATCGATCTCGATGGTCTGAAAAAAATCAACGATACTAAAGGTCACAGCGAAGGCGATCAACTAATCGTTCATGCTGCACGGATCATCAAGGATACATGTCGGTCCACAGACACCGTTGCTCGACTTGGTGGCGATGAATTCGCCATCCTCGCCCCCGAGACGGACCAGGCAGGGGCGGAAATGCTCCTCGCTAGGCTCCGCCATGGGCTTGCAAGGGCATCAATTTCGGCATCGATCGGAATTGCCAACACCAAAGGTCCTAATCCAGATATCCCTGGCTTAATTGAAAAAGCCGACCAACTGATGTACCGCGAAAAAAATATCAAGAAGCGTAGCTATCGAGCCGGATGACTAGGCCAGGATCCACTTAGGACATACAAATAACCTATCTTTTTCAGGATCGGACTTTCGACGAAATGGTGCAGTTCCGCTCCGGTGAAAGTCGTGCCTCGTGATAACCGAACGTTTGAGTTCTTGGTCGATGACTTAGATTACGGTTGAGTAGTAGTCCTGATCGAGTTAACCACGCCCTCAAAATCGCCTTTGCTGGTAGTGCCAGCCATCAAGCCAACCACCACCCGATGGGCGCCTAATGGTTGTCTATGTCGCTTCATTGAGTTAGCCGAGAACAGGCGATGGTCGATGTCGTTCCACTTCTAACCCCCAGGTGGAGAGTCGCAAACCTTGATCCCGATACCCTCCTGTTTGGCTACCTCGACCAACTCGATCTTCCACGGACCTGTACGGTAGCCATTCGGACCTCGCCAATCAGCGGTGATTAAGGAACTTGCGGCCTCTGGATAGCCACGAAGTCCAAGAATCTTTGCTTTAGAACCGAACAGAATCGGTCAACGACTCCCGTCTAGGTGGAGCATGGCTAGAGCCACCTTTGACTCGTCCCGCAAACACGTGTTGAGCGACTCTTTCATTGATTATGCAAGGCGCGTGGGTCATCCCTGACGAAGGCTTGAGAGCCTTACTCGATCTCAACAAATTCAAGACTTACGACAACGAAGGATCCGCCGTCACGGTTCCAGCACCGTTAGGGTCATTGACGTGTCACGCATCGGGGTCCACTACACTCAAACGGCACAAGACCTGAGCGTTGTTCGTATCTCGGGATGCCGCCTGCGGC
>JAKAPB010000533.1 GCA_021823045.1 Actinomycetes bacterium
GCTCGGGGGACAAGTTGGATCGTTGTTTCCAGAGGGTTCAGACTTCAGATGGGACATGGTCGTTTCCATGGCTAACTTAGCCGTAGTTGGCCTCGACAACTCAATCCTGCAAGCAAACGTCGAGCCAACCACCCGTATAAAGGTCGAATCACTCTTCGACATAGTCGACATGCACCTAGATTCTCTTGAGATGATGCCGCCTTTGCCAAAAGTGGATCGGCGCATATCACTTTTTCAGAGGACGACCTGGTTGCAAGAGTCTTTGAATCGGTGGAAACCACTCCTAAACGAATTACTCAACGCTCTGACCCCCCCGGGAGGGAATTCGGAGGAATTGAACCCCTTCGGCGCCGACCAAGCCGAACAGTCGTCTGATTCATCACCAATGGAAAGAATGATGGCGATGATGCAGAAAATAGCAGCACCGGCTCTGGTTGCTTCGCAGATCGGCTGGGCCGTAGGTGAACTATCAAAAAGTGCTCTTGGGCAACTCGACCTTCCCATTCCACGAGAGACAAAGGGCGGAATAGAACTCATTCCGGAGAATATTGAGTCATTCGCCGAGGCAAACCTAATTGAAGTCGACCACCTTTACATCTGGGTCATCGTACGGGAGCTGATCCACTTGGCGATTATCAACTCCATTGCGGTCAAGGATCGACTCGACTTTCTCATAAGGCTACATATAGCTGATTCCCATTCGGCACTAAGTAGCGCTATGCAGAATCTCGCACAGATTGACCCGACCGACTCCGAAGCAATGCAGAATTTTCTGACCAACCCTTCGGCGCTCGTCGCTGGAGGTCACTCGGAAGCTCAAAAACTCTCCCAGAACGACTTCCAAGCCCTGCTAGCTTTGATAGAGGGGATAGTCGACTACCAGAGTCGCCTCTTGGCTGAGGCAATTTTTGGTGATTTCGCCCAGATTGAAGGTGCTACTAAACAAAACCTACTCGATCCATCCAACACCTCCCTTACCGTCGCCTCCCTCCTTGGGATTTCAATTACTGCAGAGACGCTACAAAGGGGCGCCGCCTTCATCTCAGGGGTCCTTGAAAGGGATGGCGGCCAAAAACTCTCCGCGCTCTGGAACAATCCGGAGATGCTCCCAACGCCGGCAGAGATCGATGCACCGGGCCTTTGGCTGGCGAGGATCGAATACATTGGCGGCTAAGCCGTCGCAGTAAACTAATTTCGCCACTCTGAGTGAAATAGTCTCACTCAGAGTATCAAGCTGAGTTAGAATGTGCCGATAATCTACCTATGGTGAATTGGTCTTCGGGTTCTGAGGATTACGGCTGGGTTGTGGAAAAGAATTATCCACTCCTTGGGGAAGTCCGGAATAGTCCAAGTCAATCCAATCACAGCTTGAGCTGGATAGATGGGGAGTTCGATTCTGTCCCCACCTCTGGGGAAAGGCATACTGGAGCCACTTCGCCATCCATGCCACTTTCGGCCCAGCTCCCCGAGCATGGCGAATCGGGCAAACCGACAAATGTGGTATTTGTCACGTTTTCACCCTTTGGTGGATCAGAGGAGGACTCGATGGGGCAGATTGGTAGCGGCTGGCTAGATGGCAGCGAGAAGTACGGACTGGCTTCCAACGAAAGCTGGTTACCCACAGAGGAAGAGGCACCGTTTCTCTACAGCCTAGGTGACGCCAGCGATACACTAGATGATTTCGGCCAACCCGACTCGGCACTCGACCCCGCTCCAGGATCTACCTTGCTAGACACGGTCTCTGAATCAACAATCTTCCCAAGCGTCAATGCTTTCGACAGAACCAGCGACGCAAAGCGCGTCTCCTCTTCAGACCCGTGGCTAAGGTTTAGGGCAAGGAGGGACGAGTTGGCCGACGAAGCACAAAACGAGATTTTAGAGGCACTTGATTCCCCCACGATCCAAGAGCCGGAGAGACGGAGGCCTAGAGAGTCTTTCTGGGACATCCTGGACCGTACGGCACAGCTTGCCGTGATTGGCGGCCCCAAGGTGCAGCTTCCGGTTAGTTTCGAAGTCGACGTTCCGAGCGCCGATATTCACAACGCAGGTCAAATGGTCTCCCAGGCGAGTTATGTGTCCCAGGTGCAGGCCAACGCCGAAGAAATGACCGGTTCGTTCCCACAGGTCACATCCATAGATGAAACGGATCTGACTGAATCCGAGGCCGACGAGGATCCACTTGAGAATCACCCATACTTCGATAACCTAGAGAAAAAGCATGAGGCGTTTCAGGCATCTGGATCTATAGACACCGACCTTGAGAAGGGCCACAAAAAGATCTGGCACCGTCAAAGCGATGACGTCTCCATCACTTCTAAGAAGTTTCGCAAGCGCAAGAACTAGGCCTCTTCGAAGGCCTCGGCCGCACCCATCTCCCATTCACATCCGATACCTTCGCGCTCTGCGTCCCGAACGGTGCGTTCCTTGTTTCTCCGAAACTGTGGATCATGTGGAGGAAGCATAAGGAGACGACTCAGTACCCTCTGGCGAAAATCATCGACCAGCTTCCTCTCTCCCGAAAGGTATTTAACCTCCCAATGAG
>JAKAPB010000534.1 GCA_021823045.1 Actinomycetes bacterium
CGACATACCGGGAGTGCCACGGGCGACTATTTCCAGGTCTACGTCTGAAGCAATTTTCTTCCCCCTGCAATGGACTTGAAGTATCGGGAGTCTCTCTTCCAGGTCGGGTAGGGGAACTACAACCTGGCGGTCGAAGCGTCCCGGACGCAGTAGTGCCGGGTCGAGAATATCGGGTCTGTTAGTAGCCGCCATCACGACGATTCCCTCGGCGATATCGAATCCGTCCATTTCTGAAAGCATCTGGTTTAGGGTCTGCTCACGCTCATCGTGTCCCCCTCCAAGGCCTGCTCCTCTTTTGCGGCCAATGGAATCTATTTCGTCGACGAAGATTATCGAAGGTGCCTGCTTGCGGGCGGTTTGAAAGAGGTCCCTTACCCTTGATGCTCCCACTCCGACGAACATCTCCATAAAGTCTGACCCACTCACCGAGAGGAAGGGAACGCCGGCTTCTCCGGCGACCGCACGAGCCAACAAGGTCTTACCTGTCCCTGGTGGTCCAACTAGTAGAACACCCTTCGGTATGTGTGCACCTATCTCTTTGAAGCGGCCCGGATTCCTTAGAAAGTCGACTACCTCCTTTATCTCCCGCTTGACCGACCCATATCCTGCTACGTCATCGAAGGTAGTTTTCGGACGCTCGGTGGAATATGGCTTGGCTTTAGATCTCCCAATTGACATTATCCCAGACATCTGGCCCTGCGCCCTGCGATTGAGCCAAACCATTACGCCTATAAAAAGTCCAATAGGCAGGACATAGACAATTAGCGAGTCAAGTAGTCCCTGCTGAGGTGTGACGAATTTTAGATTAGGTATCTCTTTTTCAAGGGCTTGAACGTCGGTATTGATCAGCGGCTGCGGGCCATTTACGGTGAAGGAACTTCCATTGGTGTTGGTTCCTGTTATCTGCCCTGTCGTATTATCGACGGTAGCTGAAGCGACCTGATTCGAAGAAGCATTTTTCAAAAAGGTGCTGTAACTCAGTTGTGTCTGGGTTGTCTTTGTGAATACCAATGAGTAGAGTAGGCCCACACCCAGGGTAACCACGAGCACGGCGACTATCCAGCGCCAGGATTGATCCGGCACACCTTTTGATTTTTGATCCTTCTGCGGCCTAAGATCCGGTGATTGACGACTCATGGTGTACATGCTAGGCGAGACGCGGCACTACGCTACGCGATAGGCGCTTCTCCCAGCCAAGTCTAAGCCTGACATAGGGCAATACTTATCTGGGAAGCGACAATTTGCCGCATCTGTTGCATGTAATCTATGGCAGTTGACGAGTAGTTAGGCGATAAGTTGGGCCGTCGGAATGAACCCATCGAAGGTGAAGGTGAGTCTGTCGGTAGATCTGACCCATTTTCGTCAAAGAATCCACCCGACTCGCAAGGGTATATCGGCATCACTACTCCCTGGGCATTTCCTATTTTTGCCTTTGTTCTGTCGTTGATAACCTCCTCTATTGGGGTAGTAATAGCGTCGTCCTTAGCTGGTTCAAATCTTTCGGCCTCTTCGACCACTTTGACTGAGCCCATACTTATTGGATCCCTCGGAGGGCTTTGGATAGTCTTTTTTGGGGCGTCTTGGGTGGCCTCCCACCGCTGGGGAACGGGCAAAATCACCGTTGACCTCGGAATTGCGATAAAGCCTGTGGACCTCCTGGTGGGCTCAGCAGTAGGCGTTGCGGCCCAATTGATCCTCGTTCCGGTGATTTACCTTCTCTATCAACTGCTGACCGGAAGTTCAGCCAGCGGTCTATCAGCGCCAGCGCAGAAACTGGTAAACTCTGGTGGGAGTGGCCCGAGCGAAGTCCTCGTAGGTGCGCTAATCGTCGTGGGTGCACCTATCGTGGAGGAAATTTTTTTCCGTGGACTGACTCAGCGCAGCTTCCTCTATGCCACTCGAAATATGTCGGCGGGTGTGTCCAAACTGGTCTCTCTTTTGGGGAGCTCTATCATTTTTACTATCGCTCATTTTGAAGGTCTGCAGAGTTTTGGACTCTTCGGAGTGGCACTTATCCTGGGCTACTTAGCAATGAGAAATCGTAGGCTCGGTACTTCAATGGTGGCACACGCCAGTTTCAACCTGGTGAGTTTCATCGCTCTAGTGCGTCACTGATCTAGTGCGCCACTGCTCTAGTGCACCGCAGACCTAATCCGCAGACCTAATGGACGGACAAACCCCGACCGTGGGGGCGGTGAAGGATGGGCGAATGGTTGTTTGTAGTTTCTCCACTTCCGCCACTTCCGCCACGTCCTCCCAGTTGAGGATAATTAGTGCATGAGTACCCGCTTTTGCTACCGGAGCTCATTTCATCGACCGCTCAATACAAGATACGTCGAGCTTCCAAATGCGCCTGGTTCTTATAACAGCCTGCGGCTTAGTTGCTAACCGGGTTTACCCCCACCATGGGGGACAAAGGCTGCTTGCTAAGCCCAATACAGCATTCTTACAAGCCGGTAGCGCATCAACCGAACAATCGATTTGAGAGAAATGGCAATGACCTCGGGAGATAATTGGATTTTTGTTGTAATTACCAAAATGT
>JAKAPB010000535.1 GCA_021823045.1 Actinomycetes bacterium
TACCTAACGGGCAATGACAAACTAGCATCTCCTCGATGGTTACCAAGGTGCATGACCCGGCCGCTTACCTAGTGGACTCTCTAGGACTCTTTAGAGATCTGCTCGCAAGCCACAAGGCAGAGATTGACAGGCTGAACGTCTTTCCAGTTCCAGACGGTGATACTGGTACGAACATGACCCTGACCCTAAATAGCGTTGTCTCACATCTAATGGAGGTGAACAATCAGTCCTTGACCGAAGTCACGAGGGCCCTCGCAATGGGGTCTCTTCTAGGGGCGCGAGGGAATTCTGGGGTGATACTTTCCCAGCTTTTAAAGGGGATCTCCGAGGCTTTCGCTGGCCTAGAAGGGCCCTTGACCCCAGAGGTAATTGCACAAGGGCTGATGAGGGGTTCGAGGCTAGCCGACTCCGCCGTCTTGCGGCCCAAAGAAGGGACCATACTCACCGTGGCCAGGGCGGGAGCCGAAAGCGCAGCGAGGTACTTAGCCCAGAGCGGGAATTTTGAGCTCGGCGAGATGCTGACCCAGGTGCTTAGAGAGGTCCGAGGAGCGCTGGTAGAGACGACCAATCAGCTCGAGCAATTAAAAAAGGCCGACGTTGTCGATTCGGGGGGAGCCGGACTTATCTACCTATTTGAGGCCCTGCTGAGAACCTACACCGGCGAGCCAATGTCGGGTACCCTTTCGAGCTACCCATGGCTGGATCGGGCGAAAGAGCTTGGGGGGCCGTCGGTTTTGGAGGCAAACGACGCCGAAGCGGCTGAAGAGGAGGAGCTCCGCTACGAGGTCATGTACCTCTTGGAAGCTGAGGAACCGGCGGTTTCGGCGATGAAGGAGGTGTGGGCGGGGATCGGAGACTCCATTGTGGTGGTCGGATTCGACGGCACCTTTAACTGCCATATCCATACAAATGATATCGGAGCGGCTATCGAAGCGGGGATAGGCTCTGGCAAGGTTAGAGATATCCGGGTTACCGATCTAAGGGAACAGGTTGAAGAGGAGCGGTGGGTTCGTGTCGCAGGAGACGAAGCCCCAAAGGACCAGCCGACTCCGAAGGTCAAAACCGCAGTTGTCGCTGTCGCAAATGGGGAGGGGCTAAAGAGGATATTTGTGTCGATGCACGTTAGTCAGGTAGTTCTAGGCGGCCAGTCGATGAACCCCTCCACCAAGGATCTCCTTGAAGCAATTTCGGCCTGTAACGCCGATTCGGTGATCGTGCTGCCCAATAACTCGAACATTATCGCAACCGCCAAGGTCGCTTCCACCTTGGCTGGAGTCCCGGTGAAGGTCATTGCGACTACCAACGTACTAGAGGGTTTTTCTGCGCTCATGGAGTACGATCCAGATGCGCCCCTAGAGGAGAACTTCGAAGCCATGTCGAGCGTCGCCACCGAGCTGAAGGTCGGTGAAGTAACCCGGGCGGTCAGGGATTCGGAGGGAATTCATGGTCATGTCTTAGCGGGCCAGTGGATCGGCCTGTCCCAATCCGGGATAGAAGTCTGTGGCGACATCCTTTCCGACGTCGTGATCATGCTGATCAAGAGCCTCCTTGGTGATGGTCACGAGATTCTGACCTTGATCGAAGGGGAGGGTTCATCGCCAGCGGCGACCAGGGCGATAAAAGAGGCCGTGGAGGTGGACTACCCTAATCTGTTAGTCGAGGTACACTACGGCGGACAACCGCTTTACCCATATCTAGTTGGGGTCGAGTAGCCGACGACAAAGGCGTGATTGGCTATAAATGGCAAGGACTTTACATTCTCTCTCCGCTATTGAGGTCGGGGTTCTAAAGGGCGTCGGCGTAAAGATGACCGAAGCCTTGGAGAAAGTTGGCATCAGGTCTGTTTTCGACCTAATTACCTACTATCCGCGGCGTCACCTAGATAGGACCAATGAGGCGACCATCGATGAAGTTGTTCCGGGGGTCGAGACCCTAGTCCTAGGCAGGATAGTGCGCGTTTCCACTAGGAGGCTCCGAGGTGGAAGGGTAATCGTAAACGCCACGCTGGCCGACGATACCGGCTATTTAGATCTGGTATTTTTCAATCAGCCCTATCGCGAGCGACAACTCCGTGGTGCGGACGACGTAGCAGTTTTTGCCAAAGCAGAAGAGTACCGTGGGCGTCTTCAGATGACCAATCCAATAGTAGACATGGTGGGAGCGACCACTGGGAAAATCGTCCCGATTTACCCCCAATCCCAGGTCGCCGGCCTACTCACAAGGGATATAGCAAAATTTGTGGCGGAAGCCCTCGATCGAGCGGGTGAGATATTCGACCCTCTTCCGAAATGGGTACTGTCGGAGTTCTCGCTCATTTCGCGCGACGCGGCTATCAAGGGCATACACCAGCCAGCGACTATGACCGAGGCAAAGGTCGCTCGTAAGAGGCTGGTCTTTGACGAACTCCTTCGACTACAGCTACTTTTAGTCGCCGAGAAGGTGAAGAGGGAACAGACCTCAAAGGGGATCAGCCACGACGTTTCGCCATTCCAGATTGGCCATGCGACCTTGGTATCTGACTTTTTGGAGCAGATACCCTTCA
>JAKAPB010000021.1 GCA_021823045.1 Actinomycetes bacterium
ACTTCGGCTTCGAGGATTGAATCTAAAACCCGGGGCGCAGGGGATGCGTCCTCGGCACCGCGATAGCTAACCTCGGCTACTTTTCCCTGGTGCCTATATTTGACGAAGTACTCCTGAAAGCTGATCTCACGGGTCGATTCGTCATGGGAGATTGCGATGCGAGTCCTGACGGGATCATTCGACATCGGGAGGATCTCTATTCCTAATTTTCGTTTGGAGGTTATTTCGGCCGTCACCTGGGCCAGAGTCGCATTTTCGTTGAGTCGGTCGGTTCGGTAGAGGTGGGTTCCAAGATCTCGATCTCCGAGGGAAAACCAGCTTTCACCACCGAGAGCCGCTAGCTCCTCCATGGCCTTGAAAGTCTCGTCCTTCACTCCCCAGCCTAGGGTATCGTTAGAAAGGTCGGCCAGTGTGTAGGTGACCGTGTCGATATCTGGCGAAACCGCAAGTGCGTGAAATCTATCGTCGTCTCCGGTATTGACTATCGCGACTATATGTTGATCGGGAAGTGTGCCACGTAGGCCCCTTAGAAACTTGGCGGCACCCACTCCGCCTGATAGTACGCATATCATCCTTAGAGATTAACTTAGTGCGGGGAAATTGGGGCTGGTAGGATATCGTCTCCGCTTGGCAAACCTGGAGGAAGGGATGAAAGTAGCGCTCGAAGCGACGGCACTTCTTGGAGAGAAGAGTGGTGTTGGCCAATTTGTCATGGGCGCAATCTCCGGTCTCAACGCAATGTCGGGAGTCGATCTATCGGCATTCGCCGTTACTTGGCGCCGGAGAGGGCAGTTAGCCGAGAGATTACCAAAAGGTGTCCGCCCGAGTGGCCTGCCGATGCCGGCGAGACCCTTGAATCGACTGTGGAGCTCATTGGATTTTCCTCCAGTGGAGCTATTTCTGGGGAAGATCGATATAGTCCACGGGACGAACTTCGTAGTTCCTCCGGCGATCTTTGCGAAGAGGGTCGTTACCGTGCACGACTTGACTCCGTTGAGGTTTCCCGAGCTCTGTAGGGCCGAAGTGCTAGTCTTTCCCCGCCTCGTCAAGAGGGCCATCGATCGAGGGGCGATAGTACACACCCCATCAGAGTTCGTTCGTCGCGAGGTGATAGAGCTCTTGGACGGTGACCCCGATCGGGTAGTTGCGGTAGCACACGGAGTGAGCGAATTTGCTAAAGTCGCAGCCAGCGGAGCGCAGAAGGATACCTCGGATCGCTATCTGCTCGCCGTCGGTACGGTCGAACCCAGAAAGGACTATGTGACCCTTTTGAGGGCTTTTGATAGAGTTGCCGAGTCGCATTCGGATTTGCGACTGGTGATCGCCGGGGGCCGAGGTTGGGGTTTCGAGGAGTTCAAGAGCGAACTCGCTCGGACGAAAAACCGTGCTAGGGTAGACTACGTCGGCTACGTGGATGATGCCAGAAGGACCGAACTGTTGGCAGGGGCCTCGGTCTTTGTCTATCCCTCTATCTATGAGGGCTTTGGATTTCCCCCTTTGGAGGCGATGGCTTCGTCGGTCCCTGTCGTTACGACCAAGGCGGGTGCGATAGCGGAGGTCGTTGGTGACGCGGCGCTAATGAATGAGGTTGGAGATGTTTTGGGACTCGCCGACACGATTGATTCGGTCTTGAATGATCCCGTACTCAGCTCCCGGATGATCAGTAGAGGACAAACTAGGGTAAGGCAATTTACTTGGCAGAGGACCGCCGAAGGTCTTGTATCGATCTATCGCCTTTTTGGCGGCTAAATGGTGGACGAATCAGGTGTTGCTAGCGGGTGCGCTTCGGTGAAGACTCTACTGGTAGTTGAGCAGCTCAGGAGGAAGATCCCGGGTGGAATCGGTACGTACGCGCGATCCATCTTAGAAGCTTTGGGCACAGTCGAAAGCGGGTTGGGTGCCGAGCTAGAACTCTTTGCATCGCGCTATGCAGAGATTGGTTCTGATCCACTCCTAGAGTATGGATTTCCCCTTAGAACGTCGAAATTACCCCACCCTTTAGCCCAGCGAGCTTGGGACAGGGGACTGGATTCCCCCAAGCTCGCCAAAGGTGAAGTCGTACACTCATTTTCGATGGGGGGTCCACGTCTTCGGTCAAAGTCGAATCGATCTATCTTCACTATTTACGACACCGCCTGGATAGAAGTCCCCGAGACCTTTCCCAAGCGGGGTCGAAATTGGCACTCCGCAGCTTTCGATTATATCCGCAACAGTGAGTCATACGTGGTGACGATCTCGCAACGATCAGCTGCCTCCCTCGTCGAAGCGGGGATTGAGCCCGATCGAGTGACCTTGATCCCCCCTGGTTCGGACCATCTATCAGTCGCGGACAAGGGGGCCACAGAACGCCTTTTGAGTGAGCTTGGAGTCGGGTCTTCCTTTATCTTGTCAGTCTCCACGTTAGAACCCCGCAAGAACCTCCAGAGGTTGGTCGAGGGGTTTAGGAGATTTAAGGCACTAAATGCTGAGCCTATAGATCTGGTGGTGGTAGGACCAAAGGGTTGGGACAACTCCCGAATTAATCCCATTGCCAACGTACATATGGCGGGATCGGTATCTTCGTCGGTGTTGGCTGGACTGCTGACGAAGGCGACTTCGCTTGTCTATGTTCCACTTTATGAAGGTTTTGGTCTGCCGGTCTTGGAGGCAAACGTAAGCTGCGTTCCGGTGGTGGCTTCTGATATTCCAGCTTCAGAAGGTTGTGCACTGATCGTTGACCCACTCGACCCAGATTCGATCGCACGTGGGATAGAGAGGTCAATTTTTGACACGCGGCTACGCTCTGAGCTTGTGACATGCGGACTTATGCGGGCTAATGAGATGACTTGGAGTCGCTCGGCCAAAAGCCACTTGGACTTTTGGCGGCAGTTGGGTGCCGAATGAAGTTTTCTATCGACCTCTCGGCTGTTCCAGCCAAGCCAGCTGGAGCTGGTAGATACGCAATAGCCCTAGCCTCGGGAATTTGTGAGGCAATGTCGGCATCGGATTGCGCCCTGCTGGTCGCCAATTCTAAGGCGGCAACTTTTTGGCAAGGCCTCGCTCCGTGCGCCGAGGTGGTGGCGAGCGTCCCAAGCAACAGGGTACTGCGTCTGCTCTATGAGCAGACGCTCTTTGGGCGTCTCTTGAACAAAAACAAGGTAGACGTACACCACGGGATTCACTACACAATGCCGGAAGGCTTCAAGGGGGCAAAGGTGGTTACCGTCCACGATATGACCCTTTTAGAGCATCCCGAGTGGCACGAGAGGTCAAAGGTAATTCTTTTTACAAGGGCGCTCGCCGTGGCGGCGAAGAGGGCTGACTTTATAATCTGCCCTTCGAACTTTACGGCAGATAAGCTACGCAATCTCCTAAATCCAAGGGGTGATGTGGTCGTAATTTATCACGGAGTAGACCAGAGGGGAATAGGTGGAGAGACTAGATCTGCGCCTAGGCTTCCCGATCAAGTCGCCGGTGCCCCTTATATCCTCTTTGTCGGTACAATTGAGCCGAGAAAGGACCTGCCGACGCTAATATCGGCTTTCGAGCGAGTTGCCGAGAAAAACAAGGATTTGGCCCTCGTGGTTGCGGGGCAGGTTGGTTGGAAATCTGCACAAGCAATTTCTCGTATCGAAGATAGCCGGCTACGGGAGCGGATATTCCGGCTCGATTACGTGGATGAAGCCACCTTGGGAGCTCTCTATACAAAGGCAAGAGCTTTCGTCTACCCGTCTTTCGAGGAAGGTTTTGGTCTGCCGGTCTTGGAGGCGATGCGATCGGGGGTTCCAGTTATAACGACAAAAGGGACTTCGATGGCCGAAGTGGCAAGGGGTGGCGCACTTTTGTTTGAACCCGGAAACTACGAGGAACTAACCGAAGCAATCCAGTCGGTAATCGACGGGACGGCATCGAGTGAGGAATTGGTCGCAAAAGGCCTTGAGGTTTCGTCCGACTACACCTGGGAGTCGTCAGTAAAGGCGCATTTGGCGCTCTATCGTCTGGCGGCAGAGAGAAATTAGCGGGTAGAGTCACAGGTCAGATGAAGGCACTAATAACAGGTTTGAACGGATTTGTGGGTGGGTGGCTTAGGGACCATCTCTTAGCCGAGGGAGATTCGGTCTTTGGTCTCCCAGATGGTCTCGATGTATGTGATCGCCAAGGAATCATAGATTTCATGAACTCAGTGGAGGTCGACTGCCTTTTTCACCTAGCCGCGCTGACCCACGTTGGCCAGAGCTGGCATGATCCCGAAGCATTTTTTCGGGTGAATGTGCTAGGCACTCAGAACATTACTGAGGCGCTAGCGAGGTCAAACCCGAATGGCAAGCTGATCTACATCTCTTCGTCAGAAGTCTATGGCCAGAGCTTGGCCAGCAGCAGCGGTGACGAGTATCTACCGATCAAGGAGACGGCCTCGATCCGCCCGGTCACTCCCTATGCTGCCAGTAAAGCGGCGGCAGAATATGTATCTCTTCAAGGAGCTTTCGGTAGGGGGCTAGATGTAGTAATCGCCCGTCCATTCAACCACGTGGGACCGGGCCAGGGAGAGCAGTTTGTCGTCTCTGGTCTAGCCAAGCGGATTATCGCCGCCGAAATAGAGGGGCTGGATTCGATTCCCGTTGGCAACCTGGACTCTGAAAGAGACTTTACAGACGTAAGAGATGTCGTGAGGGCCTATAGGTCCCTTGCGATCTCTGGCGATTCAGGGGAAGCCTACAACGTCTGCTCTGGGAGGGCGGTTTCGATAGCTGAGGTTGCACAGGAACTCATTCGCCTTGCCGGTGGGAGCGTCGCGCTTAGGCAAGATCCTTCACTGATGCGGATGGTGGAGGTCAAGACGAGCATTGGAGACAGAAGTAAGATTACATCGAAGACTGGCTGGTTGCCGGCTATTTCGATCGATCAGACCCTAGCGGAAATCCTAGGATTTTGGCGAGATCGGCTAAAGGCGATATAGCGCCCTTTGTGCAGGCCTTGGTCGTTTTGTTGACAAAACCGAGACCGAGGACCACGCTACCGACCGCAATGTTTATCAACTTGTCTAACTCATCGGGGATCAGGTGGTTTGCTTTGGCCATGAGTAGATACTAGTGCGCCTATCGTCAGAATTTAGCAAACAAAGCCAATGAGTAGATGGAGATTATAGGTAATCCGCCCAGATCAGCGGGCATTTGTTCGATTAGTAGGCCATCATAGGCAATTCTACTAATCGACAATGCCGTCCATCGTGGTAGCCTTTGTTACCTGATGCTTCAAGCTCCATTAGTTGTCACGGTTGTGGTGGCTCATGACCCCGGGGAGTGGTTTGACGAGTGCCTAGTCTCACTAGCGCACTCTAACTACCCTAATCTCGAATTTATAGTTGTGGACAATGCGAGCACGGTCCCATTGAGCGGGAGGGTCGAAAGCTACCTGCCTGCCGCAAAACTGCTGAGAATAGAAGAAGACGAAGGCTTCGCCACGGCCTGTAACTCTGCCGTGCTTGAAGTAACTGGTGCCACGCACCTGGTCTTTTGTCACGACGACGTAGCGCTAGCCCCAGACGCCATTACCGAAATGATGGAAGTAGCCTACGCCGAAAACGCAGGGATAGTTACCCCGAAAATCGTGGTATGGGATTCGCCAAGACAGATACTCCAGCTGGGCCTAGACCTGGATAGGACCGGAGCGGTAGCGGCGCGAGTAGACGTGGGCGACCTAGATCAGGCGCAGTATGACCAGGTGGAGGAGGTCTTTGTCGCCCCTGGAGGGTGCTTTCTCATTCGTAAAGACCTCTTCGACGCCATGGAGGGCTTCGACGAGAAGATAAGGATCTTCTACGAGGATGTCGACCTGTCCTGGAGGGCACACCTTCTCGGAGCTCGGGTAGTCACCGCTCCTTCCGCTAAGGTTCGGCACCTTCTGGTAGCTTCGCATGCACCGCACTTGCCGAGGCGCAGACGTGCTGGACGCTTTTCGAATGGGCGCAGTGGCATGGTTCATTCCCAGAGGGTCTACTATGCCCGAAAAAATCAGCTGAGGGTGTTACTCAAGGACGCCAATCCAAAACAGAGAAAGGGCCTCCTTTTACGCTTTTTAGTTTTGTCTCTGATTGAGGCGGTGTTCTTTTTGCTTACCGGGAGGCCGAAAGTCGCTGCGTCGGTCATTGCGGCGATTAGCTGGAATTATGGTCTCCGGTCGGACATCAAGTCTCAGCGGAGCTACCTGTCGTCAAAGAGCGTTTCTAGCGACCTCTACCAGGTAAATTTCATTTCGGGAAGCGCCAGGATAGCCGCCTATTTCACATCACGTAGGTCGATCAAACGACTGGAGAAATCGCTCCATATTCGGCCGCAGACCGAGACGCAGAAGGCGGCTCTACCGGAGACCCAACTGATCCAGGAGGAGTCTCAGCGAGTTTACAACCGGGCATTATCGAGGGTTGCTTCGACCTTTCTTTGGGTTGTCGCCATTGCTTTCCTAGTTGGAACCCGCTCGCTACTGTTCGGGCATGTCCCGCTACTCGGGTCGGTGGCACCAATTCCATCTGCCGGATATCTATTCTCACACTACTTCTCGTCAAGCTACCCGACGCCTCTTTTTGGACACCAGCCCGCTCCGACTAGCTGGTTATTGTTAGGGATATTGGACCTAGTTGTGCTTGGTGATGGTTCACTGGGATTGCACCTAATCATCTTTTTATCTCCGTGGATCGGAGCATTGGGGCTGTATAAGTTCGTTTCTGCACGGAGGGGGCGCGATTCGGCCAAAATAGCTGCGGGGCTTTTCCTTGCGCTTCCCCTGTTCTATCAGGCACTTCTCAATTCTTCATTGACGACAGTGGAAGCGTTGGCGATCACCCCTTGGGTCTTTTTCATGTTGATTCGTGCCAGAACCATGACCACTAATTCGCGGCGCCAGATGAGGAGGACCCATTTGGCCGCTGGCCTCATGCTTGGCATAGCAGGTGCCATCTCTCCTTCGTTATGGCTAGTGATCGTCATCTCGGTATTGCTCCTGGCGGCTCCGCTGCTAATGAGTCGGGGGAAGACTTATTTAATTGGCAGTTTAAGGACCATTGGGATAGTTTCGCTGGTCTCCTTTTTGCTCAATATGCCTTGGTCGGTTGACCTACTCTTGCCTGGACATCCAGCAGCTTCGATCTTTGGAGACCTCCCACCTGCAGACGTTGGAATCGCTCATATTCTTCGCTTCGCAGACGTTGGGACGAATGGGTCTTTTTTGGTAGGCGCACTGTTTCTCTTCGCCGCTTTGACCCCGCTCATTTCGAAGGGCCGGAGGGCTACCGAAGCTTCGGTGATGTTGATGGAACTTTGCCTCTTGGTGCTTTTAGGACTTTTAAGCTCCATGGGCGTTCTTGGCGTAACTCCGATTTCGTTGTCCCTCATAGAGGTAGTAGCCGGAGTGATCCTACTCGACCTCGTTAGCATAGGTATCCAGGCTACGGTCGTGGATCTTAGGGCCTACTCTTTAGGCCTTCGCCAGCCGCTTACTGTGGTGCTAATAGCCTCCATAATTGCAGGTGTAGTGTTTGTCGCTCCGGGAATTCTTGGCGGATCTATGGGGTTGGCTTCCCGGGGGTACGCTACGAGCGTCTCATTTCTGCCGGAACTATCGACGAGTACCGATGTCTTGTGGCTCGGATCACCGACGAATCTGCCGGTCGGATCGTTTCGCCTCGCTACGGGCTTAGCGCTCACAGTCCTGCCTTCGAGCGGGGTGAATCAGGCGTCTCAGAGTGTTCCACCGCGCGTCGGCGGCCTCACGGCTATAGAGAGTGCGGTAGAGTCGGCAATATCTGGAGATGAGGTCAATCTTGGATCTGTACTGGCTGCGAATGGCGTCGGTTATGTCGTGATTCCTCAAGGGATCGGTCGAGCGCAGTACTTCTTAGGCAGCGACCTCGATCTGGTGCTCGAGCGCCAACTGGACCTGAAACAGTTGCTGGTCGACCCTACTCTTGTCGCTTTCCAAGTCGTTCCAAAAGTCAAACACACTATTGAATCGGGCAACAATTCCCCGTTTTTGAACCTTATCTACTACTTTGGGATTCTGGGGCAGATGCTCGTCCTAGGGCTTGTCTTGTTGGCTCTCTTTCGCAAGCGCTCATTTCTGCTCGACGCCGACGGTGAGGCGATGGTTAAGGGTATTATCCGTCATTTCGGTTTCAATAGGCTCAGAGGTGCGGCCGACGGAGCTAGAGGTACGCATGGGTCAGGACTATCTAAATCGCCGCTAGGGCAAGGCCCAGAAAGATCTTCTCAGGTGCTCCAGGCCACGCTGCCAGGGAATGACGATCCTACTGAAGTCGATCTTTTGAGAAGCTCGATGGACTCAGATGGCTGACTCGAACGATAGAATCAGCCGTCCCGGTCTAGGCGATTAGTGGTGGTGAAGCTGAAAAGTAAAAAGAACTCTCTAAGGAGCGAACGAACCACCTGGGCGATGGTCATAGTGTCGGTGCTGATTATCGCTATGGGCTTCGGGATTCAAAGGCTGGTGGTAAATAGGGTCAATTCTCTGCAAACTTTCTCGCTAGCTGGCTCACCGCTCGGTCCGGCGGGCTTATCAATCCCAGCGCTAAACAGAGGTGGTTCGACTTCTAGCTGGTACTGTGTCTGGCCAAACCCGACTGGCCAGACTTCGGCGGGCCAAATCGAATTTATAAATTTCGCTCGTCAGAAATCTGAACTTAAGCTGTTCTACAAGGGGGCTACGAAGGCAATTTCTAAGGTAGCGGTTTCGGGTAATTCAATCGACAAAATGAGTATTAGCTCCTTCTCAAATGCAAACGCTGGTGGGGTTGGAGTCGTAGCAAATGGTGGCGAAGTTGCGGTGGCGGTTGAACTGTCCACGCCTCAAGGTACGGTAGCAGCGCCCTGCCAAGCAACCCCCGGTTTTTACTGGGTGTTGCAGGATGGGGCGACCACTCAAGGCACCCACTTCAACGTGGCAATTTTTAATCCCCTCCAGACCACCGCAGTACTCGATATCAGGCTTTTATCCCCGTCTGGAATCACCGACCTTGGAACACTGCAAGGAGTTGTCGTTCGGCCTGGCGGGACATTCGGCGTCGACTTATCGAGGCAATTCCCCGATCATCAAAATGTCGTAGTAGAAGTTAGGGCTAGGTCTGGAAGCATCGTAGTCTCTGGGCTAAGCGAGACCCAGTCGTCGACAGGTGTCGGTGCTTCGTTGCTGCTCGGGGTGGACAGACCGTCCTCCCAGTGGTATATCCCGAACTTAACTAACTCGCCTGGGGTGTCGACCAAACTGGTGATCTTTAATCCTTCTACTTCGATCGCCAGTGCAAATGTAGCCGTACTCGGTTCCTTGGGAAAGGTCGGCTTGCTTTCAGGTACCGGCGCAGGCGGAAGCCATTTTTCCCAGACCATCCAACCCCAATCCTTTAGCGTCGTTGATCTGTCCTCTTCTACGGCCCTCCCCCAGGCCTCGGCTTATGGAGTTTCTGTGAGTGATACGGGTGTCGGACTCGTCGTTTCGGCGGACGTCGTGGCACCGGTCGCCGATCAGGCGTCTTCAAGCTACTCAGAACCCGGCTATTCGGTCCCCGCTAAACAGTGGATCACCCTTCAGGGGGAATTACCGAGTGGATCTGGACTCGCTATTCAAGATGCCGCTGGAGCCCGCAATGGGGGGAGCTATTCACTAACGCAGATAAGCGCCAGCAACTTTCCTCCAACGGCCGTTCTGCCATTGGAGACCAAGTCAAATGTCGGGAAAGCGGGTTCATCAAAGCAGGTGGTTCATGGAGAGATATCTCTACTAAAAGGGCAGATCACTCTTCTACCTATATCCGCTCAGGGTACTATTGCGGTCAATGTGCAGCTGAGCGATCCGGCAATTGTGGTGCCGATTTCACAGGGAGGCATCGGTTCTCAGCAAGTATCGATGACTTTTCCTGTTAGAGGGTGACCCTGTCGTAGCGGGGTCTTTGGGCTAACATCTAGCTCATGGCGAGTTACGGACTTACGATTCCATTGAATGAGATTCCTTTGTCGGGGCATAAAGAGTTTCTAAAGGAAGCACAGGGTCTCGGTTATCGTGAGTTGTGGTCTGCTGAAACCGCTGGTTATGACGCATTTTCCCCGCTCGTCTTGGCTTCGGACTGGCTTCCAGAGATGAGGATAGGCACGGCTATTGTGCCAGCATTTACCCGCGGGCCGGCGACTTTAGCCATGTCGGCGGCCACTTTAGCCAACCTTGCGCCTGGTCGCTTTACCCTGGGCGTGGGTGCCTCGTCTAACGTTATCGTGAAGTCTTGGAATGGAATTGACTTTGATCGGCCCTACCAAAGGACTAGAGACCTTGTCAGGTTTCTCAAGCTGGCGATGGAGGGGGAAAAGGTGACCCAGTCCTTTGAGACCTTCGAAGTAGATGGTTTCCGTTTGACTAATCCTCCGGCTAAGGCCCCAGAAATTCTCATAGCCGCACTTAGGGAGCAGATGCTCAAGATGGCAGGGCGGGAGGCCGATGGAGCGATCATTAATTGGCTTTCTTCGACGGACGCAAAAAGGGTAGTCCCCTTGGTTGGAAAAGATAAGAAAGTAGTAGCACGGGTCTTTGTCGCCCCGAGCGAGGACGACCGGGCTGTTCGAAGCGCAGCACGCTTTGCAATAGCCGCCTACCTAAACGTTCCGGTCTACCGCGAGTTTCACAGATGGCTTGGAAGAGGGGAGTCCCTCAGGGCGATGTGGGAAGCATGGGAGTCAGGGGATAGAAAAGCAGCGGTTGCGGCGATACCTGACGAGGTGGTCGACGACCTAGTCGTACATGGAGCGCCCGACGATTGTCGACGCAAGATCGAGGCTTACTTCGCTGCTGGCGTCGACGTTGTAGCCGTAGCGGTGCTGCCCTATGGAATATCCGAGGTCGAAGGTGTAAGAGCTCTCTCCCCGAAAGATGGCGCCATTTTGTGATGCCAGCTAATATCGGGATCTGCTCGAGACGCCCGGTAAGCGGTCGATATCGACGATCTGGACCAAAGAGCGCCAGTTAGTTTGAAAGAGCGGCTAGGCGAGAGAGCGTGCGGCCGTACTTTTTTCGGAAACCCCCGCGCATAAACGACGCTGGGTAGAGCTCCTCAAGTGAACATCCAGAGTAGGCGAAGAGAATTTCGAGCTCGTACATCCTGTCTACTAACGCTACGAAGCGAAGCGCCGCAGCTTGGTCTCGAAATGGCTTCATTGCGCTAATACCCACGGCGTCTATCCCTGACAAAAGGGATCGGTATCTTGTCGGATGGTACTTAAGAAGTAGCTCAAGGAGCTGTTCAAAGTCATCGAGGCTCGAGTTCGGCATTTTATTGGCCCACTCTAATAGCTCCTCGTCGCTACGATTTGGTAGCGTGAAGTCGAAGACCCGCTTTCGGTAATCGGGCCCATCGATCCGGACCGTTAGGAAGTGATCCTTCAAACCTTGGATCTCTCGCAAGAAGTCTTCTGCTGCGAATCGGCCCTCGCCGAGCTTCTCTGGAAGGGTGTTCGAAGTTGCGGCCAGTCTCACACCTTCCGAGACGAGCCTGTTGCAGAGATTAGACACCAATACCGTGTCACCTGGGTCGTCTAGTTCGAATTCGTCGATGCATAAGAGATTGAGCTTCGATAGGAGCTTGAAAGAAGGATCGAAACCCAATGCTCCGACGAAATAGGTCAAGTCACTAAAACTCGTGTATGACTTGGAGCCTGATGCCTCGGTGTAGATCGACACCAACAGGTGAGTCTTGCCGACGCCAAAGCCGCCGTCTAAATAGATCCCCGGACGATGTTGCTCAGACTCGACCTGACGGATCCTTGGCAACCTGAATCGCCCGGTCTCTCTTTCTGAGGTGGAGTTGAGGTGTGAAAAGCTCTGGGCAGTTTCTTTAGCAACCTGTTGGCTCGGAAATTCATTCGATGGCGCATAGTTCGAGAAGCTAGCCCTGGAGAATCTCGGAGGAGGTACCATCTGGCTAAGCAACAGTTCTGGTTCAAAACTAGGATTGCGACTAAAAAGGGATATTGGGTGCATCGTTGAAAGATATAGAGTACCCCGCTCAAGCGGGAAAGGGTACCTCCTCGCCCGAATCTATCGGGTTTTTCGATCTTACATCGCTGATTCGGGCCTACCCCTTCCTGGCCAGTGGTACCCTGCGGGGAAACTTCATCGTCTCGGACGATGGCTGCTTATCGGTTGAGATCGG